>JAJXSP010000282.1 GCA_021784515.1 Myxococcales bacterium
GCTCGGGCGGCTGGATGTCGGCGATGAGGCCCCACTGGAAGCGCGACCGGATGCGCTCCTCCAGGCCCTCGATCTCGTGCGGGAGCTTGTCGGCGGTGAACACGATCTGCCGGTGCGACTCGAACAGCGAGTTGAAGGTGTGGAAGAACTCCTCCTGCGTGCGGTCCTTGCCGGCGATGAACTGGATGTCGTCCATCAGCAGCACGTCGCAGTGCTCGCGGTACTTGCGGCGGAACTCGTCGATGTGGTTGCCGCGCACCGACGAGATGTACTCGTTCATGAACGACTCGGCCTTGAGGTAGCAGACCCTCCAGCTCGGGCGGCTCTGGGCGATGGCGTGGCCGATCGCCTGGATGAGGTGGGTCTTGCCCAGGCCGACGCCGCCGTAGATGAACAGCGGGTTGTACTTGCCGGCGGGCGACTCGGCGACCGCGAGCGAGGCGGCGTGGGCCAGCTGGTTCGACGGGCCGACGACGAAGTTCGCGAAACGGTACTTCTCGAGGAGCGGGACGTGCGCGGGGACCGTCTCGATGGCCCGCGCGGGACGGGGCGCGGCCGCCACGACGGCCAGGTCGCCTCCGCACGCGAGCGCCTCGGGCCCGACGGGCGTAGGCTCGCGCTGGGGCGGCAGCGCCTCCTCGAGCAGCTCGAAGGTCACGCGATAGTCCGTGCCGGTCTGGAGGCGGATCTCGGCGAGCACGGTCTCGAGGTAGTTGTCCTCGAACCACTCCTTGATGTAGCGGTTCGGCGCGGACAGGGCGATCCGATCCTCGTCCAGCGCGAGGCATCGGATCGGACGCAGCCACATGTCGAAGTTGTGGCGCTTGATCCGCGACTCGATCGTGCCCAGCGCAGCTTCCCAGATGGCGGACATTCACCTTCCCCGAACGAACTTATCCACAGGCTATTCAACTTGTGAATAACCCAGGACGGTTTAAAAGCGTCAGGATTTCAGGGTATTGGTGAGGGGGTGGAACCCGCCGCTCGCCGCCTGGTGGACCTCCAAGCCCTCGCTTGACGCGAGTGTTCTTAGCAAAGGGCCTCGGCGGGTTGCAAGCGGGAAAAACGGTGTCGTGGAGATCCCTTGCGAACCATTCAGGAAAAAATTCCGGGTCTCCCCGACGCGCCCGGCCCGTCCGCCGTCACCGCCTCTTGTTGGCTGCAGAAGCAGCCGAGATCGCAGCGGAAACGGCTACGCGGCCGATCCTTGGAAAGCTGTGGATACCCGGGCGTGTCCGGCCGGCGGCGGAGGGCCGCCGAAGTCAGCCGACGGCGAGCGGGGCGCGGGCCGTGCCGAGCGCTTGACAGCGGCGGACCTCGCTGCTATGGATCGCATCCCTTTTCGCCGGTCAGGAGTTCATCGTGAAGCGCACCTATCAGCCCCACAACAAGCGACGCAAGCGCACCCACGGCTTCCGCAAGCGGATGCAGACCCGCGGTGGCCGCCTCGTGCTCAACGCCCGCCGCCGCAAGGGGCGCAAGCGCCTCACCGTCACCGTCGCCGGCAAGTAGCACCCCGTCCTTCGACTCCGCGCTCCGCGCTGCGCCTGGGAGCCGGCCGCCCAGGCTCGTCGAAGAGCCGGCCGTCGGAGCTCCAGACGGCGGCGACCGGATGGCGATGGCGTCGGCCACACTCCCCAGATGCGAGCGGATCCGCAAGCGGATCGACTTCCTCTCCGTCCAGCAACGGGGTCGCAAGCTCCACAGCGAGAACTTCCTCTTGTTCGTCCTCCCGCGCGAGGCCGCGGCGGGCCGATCGCCGTTGCGCTTCGGGGTTACCGTGACAAAGAAGGTGGGTGGTGCCGTGGTGCGCAACCGGATCAAGCGGATCGCGCGCGACGTGTTCCGGCGGCACAAGTCCTGGTTCCCGACGGGGAGCGACGTAGTCCTGGTGGCGAAGCAGAGCGCGGCGGGGATCGACATGCCCCAGGCGGAGCGCGAGATCGACCGGCTCTGCGCGCGCTGTTTCGGAGCGCGGTGATCGTGGGCGCGGCGGTCGCGCGCCTCGGTCGGGCCGCGCTCGGGGAGCTGCTGCTCGCCCTGATCGCGCTGTACCGCGTGACGCTCGCGCTGCTGCTGGGCGGGCGCTGCCGCTTCACCCCGAGCTGCTCCGAGTACGCCGCCGAGAGCATCCGGAATCTGGGGCCGCTGCGGGGGTCCTGGCGGACCCTGGTGCGGCTTTCGAAGTGCCACCCCTTCCACCCCGGCGGCTTTGACCCGCCGCTGCCAAGCACGGTGGGAGGCTCGCCCAGGCCCGCCGCGCCAGGGAAAGCTGCCCGCCCTCCCCTGATGGAGCCCTGATGGAAAAGCGCACCCTCGTCACCGTGGCGCTGAGCATGTTCATCCTGCTCGGCTGGTATTGGATCCAGGCGAAGTACTTCCCGCCGCAGAAGCCGGCGCCGACCGCTCCCGTCACGCCGACCGCACCGACGGCGAACGCGCCGACGCCAGGCGCGCCAGCTCCGGTCGCCGGGCTCGCACCGACGGCGGCCGTCACCGCGCCGGCCGCCCAGCGCGCTCCCGAACAGCGCGTCACCGTGCAGCGCGATGGACTGTATCGCGCCGTCTTCTCGACCTGGGGCGCCTCGCCGATCGAGTTCACGCTGCTCAACCCGCAATACAAGGTGGGCGCGCGCGGCAAGTCGCTGCCGATCGAGATGGTGCGCCCCGAGGCGGGCGCGCCGCCCTACACCGTGAGCTTCACCAGCACCGGCAGCGACGCCGAGCGCTCGGACTTCGATCTTCCGGCCGACGCGAACTGGACGCTGGTTCGCCAGACGCAGGACGAGATCGTCTACTCCGTCGACGTGGGCGCCGTGCACGTGGAGAAGCGCTGGGAGCTGCCGGCGACGGGCTACCGGCTCGGAATGACCGTCACCGTCGAGAACCGCGGCGAAAAGCCGCTCGTCGAGCACCTCCTCGTCAGCGTGCCGGGCTTCCAGGATCCGGCGGTGCAGGGCGGCGGCATGCTCAGCTTCGGCCGCCGCGTCAACCTCACCGACGGCGAGTGCGATCTCGGCGGCAAGGTGAAGCGCGTCACCTGGTCGTCGGGCGGCGGCTGCAGCGGCGGACCGCCGCACTGGGGCGACGCCTTCTCCGAGGTCGGCGACGTGAAGTGGATCGGCACCGGCGAGCAGTTCTTCATCACCGCGGTCGCGTTCGGCCCCGGCGAGGAGGGCCGCGCCTCCTGCTCGGTGGCGGGGGACTTGTCGGGGCGGATCCTCGCGCGCGCGGTGTACCCGAGCCGGCAGATCGCGCCGCACGCGCGCGCCGAGTATCCGATGGCGGCCTACGTCGGCCCCAAGCTGCTGCAGGCGCTCGACGCCGTCACCGTCGGTGGGGTGGACGCGCGCCTGGGCGACGCCGTCGACTACAACCTGCAGTGGCTGGCGCGCCCGATGTTCTGGGTGCTGAAGAAGATCCAGGTCGTCACGCGCAACTGGGGCCTGGCGATCATCGTCATCACCATCCTGCTCAAGCTCGTCACCCTGTACCCGACGCAGAAGTCGATGCAGTCGGCGCGGGCGATGGCGAAGCTCAAGCCCGATCTCGATCGGCTCAAGGCGCGCTACGGCGACGACAAGGCCGCCTTCAGCCAGGCGCAGATGGAGCTGTTCAAGCAGAAGGGGGTGAGCCCGCTCGGCGGGTGCCTGCCGATGGTGCTCCAGATGCCGATCTACATCGCCTTCTACTCGATGCTGTCGAACGCCGTCGACCTGTACCGCACGTCGTTCATCGGACCGATCGACGACCTCACGGCGCCCTTCTGGCCGCTCGCGGTCCTGACCGGCGCGTTGATGTTCCTGCAGCAGAAGATCTCGCCGACGACGCCCGACTCGCAGCAGCAGAAGACGATGATGTACACGATGCCCGTCATGTTCATGGCATTCACGCTGTTCTTGCCGTCGGGGCTCACCCTCTATATCTTCACGAACACCTTGCTCTCGATGGCGCAGCAGTGGTGGGTGAACCGGGCCAGCGACGGCGGCCTCGGGGGCGCGCCCCGCAAGCCGGCGCGGGCGTAATCGGAGCGAGTGGAGAAGGCAATGACCGAACAAGCGGTGACGACGCTCCGAGCGCTGCTCGGGCACATGGGGATCGAGGCCGAGGTGAAGGGCAGCGAGGCCGAGGATCACGTGCTGCTCGACGTGACCGGGCCCGAGACGGGGCTGGTGATCGGCAAGAAGGGCGCGACGCTCGACGCGATCCAGTTCCTGGTGAACAAGATCCTCGCCACCGAGGCGCTGCACGCCGGCGTCAGCGAGGCGAGCCGCAAGCCGGTGTACGTGGACGCTGAGGGCTATCGCCAGCGACGGGCGGAGTCGCTCTTGGAGCTGGCGCACAAGCTCGCGGCGAAGGCGATGAAGACGAAGCGGCCGGTGGCGGTGGACCCGATGAGCCCCGCCGATCGCCGCGTGATGCACGTCGCGCTCGCGAACACCCCCGGGCTGACCACGCGCTCCGAGGGTGAGGGCGCGCAGCGGCGGCTGATGATCATCCCCGACCCCAACTTCGACTTCGGTCCGCAGGAAGATCACGGCGAGTAGCCGCGACACCATCTGCGCGATCGCCAGCGCCGCGGGGGGCGGGATCGGCGTGGTACGGGTGAGCGGTCCACAGGCCGAGGCGCTCGCGCGGCGATTGGTGCGGCCGTGGCCCGAGAAGGCCGAGAGCCACCGGCTCTACCTCGGGCGCGTGCGCGACCCCTCGACGGAGGAGGTGCTCGACGAGGTGCTGGCGTGCGTGATGCGCGCGCCGCGCTCGTACACCGGCGAGGACGTGCTCGAGTTGCACGCGCACGGGGGCGAGGCGAACCTGTCGCGGCTCGTCGGTGCGGCGCTGCGCGCGGGGGCGCGGATGGCCGAGCCGGGCGAGTTCACGCGACGGGCGTTCCTCGCCGGGAAGATCGATCTCACGCAGGCCGAGGCGGTGGCGGAGGTGATCGCGGCGCGGGGGGAGCGGGCGCTGCGGCTGGCGCAGGCGCAGCGGGCGGGGGCGCTCGGCGCGCTCGTCGGGCGGCTGCGTGGGCGGCTCGTCGAGGTGCTGGCGGAGGTGGAGGCGCGGGTCGATTTTCCCGACGAGGAGCTCGACTTCGCACCGGCGACGAGGGTGGCCGAGGAGGTGGCGGGGCTCGAGCGCGAGGTCGGGGCGCTCGCGGCGAGCTACGCGCGAGGACGGCTGCTCGCCGCGGGGATCGACGTCGTGCTCGTCGGGCGGCCGAACGCCGGCAAGTCGAGCCTGCTCAACGCGCTCGCCGGCGAGGAGCGGGCGCTGGTGGACGCGAGCCCGGGGACGACGCGTGACGTGGTGGAGGTGGAGGTGGACCTCGACGGAGTGCGGGCGCGGATCGCCGACACCGCGGGCGAGCGCGACGATGGCGAGACGGTCGAGCTGCGAGGGGTGGCGCTCGGGCGGCGGCGGCGGGCGAGGGCGGACGTGCAGGTGCTGGTCGTCGACGGAAGCGTGGGGTTCGGAGCGGTCGAGCAGCGGTTGCTCGTCGAGGCTGCGGCGCCGGTGGTGGTGGCGTGGAACAAGCGCGACCTCGGCCCGCCGGACGGCATCCCCGAGGGGACGGCGGTGGTGGCGACGAGCGCGACCCGGAGCGAGGGGCTGGAGGCGTTGCGCCGGGAGATCCGAACGGCGGCCGGCGATCCGGGGGACGAGGCCGCCCTGGCAGTGTCGACCGCGCGGCAGCACGAGGCGCTGGCGGAGGCGGGCGCGGCGCTCGGGCAGGCGCGGAGTGCGCTCGCGGCGGGCGAGCCGCCCGAGCTGGCGGCGGTGGATCTGCGGCTCGGGATCGATCGTCTCGGGCGGGTGCTCGGCGAAGGGGTGGACGGGGCGGTGCTGGACGCGATCTTTCGCCGCTTCTGCGTCGGGAAGTAGCTCACCGAGAGAGCGCGGCGAGGAGCGCCGGGAGATCGAGGTGGCGCTCGGCGTCGAGCGCGAGCTCCTCGGGGGTGGGATCGCCCGCGCGATGGGGCAGGGTGCCGAGGACGGGGGTGTCGCCGAGGGAGGCGATCGCCGAGGGGTTGGACTCCTCGTCGACGCCACGCTCGACGAGCACGCGGTTGAGCACCACGCCGAGCACGGCGAGCCCGCGGCGGCGCGCCGCCTCGAGGGTGAGCAGGGTGTGGTTCACGGTGCCGAGCGAGGCGCGGGCGACGATGAGCAGCGGGGCTCGGAGGCCGCGGGCGAGGTCGGCCATGAGGACGCCCGGCGCCACGGGTACCAGCAGGCCGCCGGCACCCTCGATGAGGAGGACGTCGGACTCGGCGGCGAGCGCGTCGGCGGCGCGAGGGAGGCGCTCGAGGTCGAGGGTGATGCCGGCGTTGGCGGCGGCGGCCGCGGGGGAGGCGGGCACGGCGAGGCGGAGCGGGCAGACCAAATCGAGGTCGAGGGGGCGGGAGCAGGCGGCGGCGAGGCGGCCCGCGTCGTCGGGGACGAGCGCGCCGTCGCGGGTGGCGCAGCCGGTTTCGACCGGTTTCATGGCGGCGACGCGGAGCCCGGCGCGCCGGAGGGCCGCCGCCAGCGCGACGGTGACGCGGGTCTTGCCGACGCCGGTGTCGGTACCGGTGATGAACAGGCGCCGGGCTGGATTGGTGCCGCGCAACAAAAAATGCTGCGACGCAGCAATCACGGGAGCTCCCGACGGAGGGCGTGCAGCGCGTCGAGGGCGGCGTCGATGTGGTCATCGCGGTGCGTGGCCATCAGGGCGAAACGCAGGCGCGAAGTGCCGGGAGCGACGGTGGGCGGGCGGACGCCCTGGGCGAACACCCCGCGGGCGAGAAGCGCCTCGGAGAGGGCCATGGTGCGGCGCGCGTCGCCGACAATCAGAGGGACGACGTGGCCAGGCTGGTCGGGGGCGGGGAGGCCGAGGGCCCGCAATCCGCTGCAAAAGCGGTCGACGAGGGAGGCGAGGCGGGCTCGGCGCTCGTCGCCGGCCGGGCCGGACACGAGGTCGATCGCCGCGCGAGCCCAGGCGACCACCGGCACCGGGAGCGCCGTCGTGAAGACGAAGCTGCGCGCCTGGTTGGTGAGCAGCTGGATCAGCTGCGCATCGGCCGCCACGAAGGCGCCGAAGCCGCCGAAGGCCTTGCCGAAGGTGCCCATCCGGAGATCGATCGGCAGGGTGGCGCCGAGCCCGCGGCCGGACGGGCCGAAGATGCCCACGGCGTGGGCCTCGTCGACCAGGAAGAGGGCGTCGTGGGCGTGAGCGAGCTCGCCGATGGCGGCGATGGGGGCGCGGTCGCCGTCCATCGAGAAGAACGAATCGGTGACGAGAAAGCGGCGGCGGGCGCCGCGTGCCGCCCGAAGGGCGCGCTCGAATCCGCCGAGGTCGCGGTGGGGGACGACCGACACCGGGGCGCGGGCCAGACGGGCGCCGTCGATCAGCGAGGCGTGGTTGAGGCGGTCCGAAATGATGGCGTCCTCCGGGCCGGCGAGGGCTGAGAGGATGCCGACGTTGGCCTGGTAGCCGGAGTTGAAGAGGAGCGCGGCTTCGGTGCCCTGCCAGGAAGCGAGGCGCTGCTCGAGGTCGCGGTGGGCCTCGAGGTTGCCTGAGATGAGGCGCGAGGCGGCGGCGCCGAAGCCCTCGACCTCGGTTGCGCGAAGGGCCGCGGCCCGGAGCGCCGGATGGTCGGCGAGGCCCAGGTAGTTGTTGGAGGAGAAGTTGATCGCGCGGCGGCCGTCGACCTCGATTTCGGGGCCCTGGGGACCGCGCACGCGGCGCGGGGTGCGGCGGAGGCCGCCGGCATCGAGCTGAGCCAGGTCTGCGAGGAGGCTATCGCGCGTGGTCATGGCCAGGAACCTGTTAAAGTAATCCGCCTGCTGCGGCGTGCGATGCGTTCGGCCATACTTCGTCGCTCCTCCTGGGTTTACTGCGAGTAGTCCAGCGTCGTCGTCTCTCCTCGGCCTCCGGCCTCCCCGTCGTTCGGCGGGGCCGCACGCCTGGCGGGCGGTTCGAACCCCTCGCGACGACGCCTTATCCCAAGGGGCTCCTAGGCGGGAGATGGTTCGGCGCGGTCGGGGTGGGCGGGAGCGACTCGGGCTAGAATTCGGCGAGCGGGCGGTTCTGTCAAGGGGCGCAGCGTAGGGGCGTGTGCGGTCGCTCGAGCCTGGGGGCGGCGAGGTACCCGTGGCTGGCGGGTGTTCCACGTGGAACAGAGGGAGCGGCTGACGACGCACGCGTGGCCGGCGCGTTCTATGGGTAAAAGGCCGGCCCAAGGGGTGGCCAGCGGCTGGGGGGGACCGACCAGGGCAATCGCATCTTCCACCGTCGGAGAATCGCGACATTTGCGCGGCCGCGGTGATCCCGTGGCGCTGGGTTGTTGCCG
>JAJXSP010000283.1 GCA_021784515.1 Myxococcales bacterium
CTCGCCTGCGCACCGCCCGCGGCGCCGCCGCCCGATCCACCGCCGCGCCCGCCCGAGCCGCCGCCCGAGCCGCCGCCCGACGATCCGCCTCCGCGCGACGCCGACGCGCTCGCGCCCGAGCCCCACTTGAGCTGCACCGAGTACACCGACCCGATGCTCTTGTCCGCCGGAAGGATCCGCAGGTAGTACAGCCCCGGATCGACGCGCGCGAAGATGCGCTTCTCGGGCTGCGGCTGCCGTCGCGGCGAGCCGACGACGTTGGTGCCGAAGGCGTCGTAGAGGTCGATGTTGATGTCGGCGCCGGGATCGTCCCAGTGGATCTTGACCTGGACGACGCCGGGCGCGCCGTCGAGCTGGAACTTCTTCCAGTCTGCCCTGTCCTTCTTCTCGACGCCCACCTCGTCGTTGATGATCTCGTTCGCCTTGGCGAGGATGGCGTTCAGGCGCGCACCATCGCACTCCGGGTCGCCGTCCTTGGGCGACTTGCCGCCGGGGCAGTTGGCCGGCGAGCCGCCGCCGTTGGCCACGTTGGCCTGGCCCTGCAGGTCGGCCGAGGTGGCCTTCGCCTGCTTGGCGGTGTCGGAGACGCTCTGCACCGCGCCGACGCCGCCTTGCGCCGCGCTCGTCGTGTCGGTCACCGAGCCGGTGGCGGCGGTGACCGCGCCGCAGCCGGCGGCCGCCACCGCACCGCCTAACCCGAGGACCCTGATCAGCCGCAGCATTCGTTCTCCTCTCCTCAGACCGCCGCACCGACGCGCGGGCGCGCACAGCGCGGACGCTGACCCTATCTCCGGCGGGGGGGCCGAGTCAAGGATGCGCGGGCCGCCGGCTCGACGGAGAACGTTCGGAGCGGGGCGCGCTTACATCGGGAGGGGAGCGGAGCGACAACGAGCGAGGCGGGGCGCTGGGGATCGCGATCAGGTGAAGCGGGGCGTGCGCAGCTCGTGGCCGAAGGCGCGGAACAGCACGCGCAGCTCCTCCTCCATCGCGCGGCTCGGCAGCGGCCGCTCGAGGGGGATCTCCGAGAGCTTCCGCCACAGCAGGCCCTGCTCGGCGTCGATCAGGCGCAGCAGCCTCTCGAGCTGGTGGAAGGTGAGATGGACGACCTGCGCGGCCTCGCCGCGATCGGGGTGGAGCGCGAGGAAGAAGCCGCCGCCCGCCCGCCGCAGCAGGAGCGACGGCGTGCGCCACCCATCCTCCGTGCGCTCCGGGACGATCACCGGCTTCGGCTTCGGCGGGGCGAGGATCGGCGCCGCGACGATCGCCGGGACCGGGTGAGCAGGCCCCACCTCGAGGCAGCCGCCGCCGGCCGTCGTCGTGTGCGCGCCCTCGACGGTGGCCGCGGGCGGCGGTGGCGGAATCTCCGGCTCGTTCATGCGCGTGAAGCTAGCACATCGGGAAGGGGCTGGCGCGGGCGCGCGGCGGACGATAAGAAGGACGAAAACGGGTCGACCGCGCCCGCCGAAGGCAGGGGATTTCGCGCGGTCGGCCATCCAAGGTGAGAAACGACGATGACCCGCCGCTACGCGGTGAAGGAGATCTTCCGCACGCTGCAGGGCGAGGGTGGCCTCTGCGGCACGCCGATGGTGTTCGTGCGCTTCTCGGGCTGCAACCTGTGGAGCGGCCGCGAGGAGGACCGCGCCATCGCGCGCTGCACGTTCTGCGACACCGACTTCATCGGCGGCGAGCGCCTCACGGCCTCGGCGATCGCCGATCGGGTCGCCGCCCTCGACGGGCCGCGCATGGTCTGCTTCACCGGCGGCGAGCCCGCGCTCCAGCTCGACCGCGCGTTGCTCGAGGCGGCGCGCGGGCGCGGCTACCGCGTGGCGATCGAGACCAACGGCACCGTCGCGCTCGACGGCCTCCGCCCGCTCCTCGACCGGGTCTGCGTGTCGCCCAAGACCCCCGACCTCGCGGTCACCGCAGGCGACGAGCTGAAGCTGGTGTACCGGGGCCAGCCCCCCGACGAGATCCGGCGCTTCGAGGCGCTCGACTTCCGCTCCTTCTTCCTGCAGCCCGAGGCCGGCCCGCGCTACCAGGCGATGCTCGACGGCGCGCTCGCGTTCCTCACGCGGCAGTCGCGCTGGCGCCTGTCGCTGCAGACCCACAAGCTCGTCGGGTTGCCGTGACTACGGCTTGACCACCCACAGCCGCGGGCCGACGCGGATCCGCACCTCCCGCTCGCGGAACAGCTCGCCGTCGAGGGTGAAGGTCTGCGGCACGACGAAGCGCGCGTGCAGCTCGCGCACGAGGCGGTCGACGTGCGGCTGTCCGGCCAGCGGCTCGCCCGCCAGCACGCGCGGGAGCTGGAGCGCCATCGACGGCAGCGGCAGCGCCGAGGCGATGAGGTGGAAGCGGTTGGGCTGCGCCCCGGCCTGCCAGGTCACCTTCATCCCGATCCCCACCGACGGGATCGTCGCGGCCAGGAGGAGCCGCACGTGGTCGATCGGCATCGGCTCGCCGTCGGCGGTCAGCGACACCTCCAGCGGATCGAACAGCCAGCGCGCAAGCGGGCCCGAGAGCAGCGTGGAGGTCGCGGTGCGGATCGCGAGCGCCGTCGCCCACGCCACGCCGGTGAGCGGCCCGCCGTAGTAGGCCTCGAGGAAGCGCGCCCCCATCGCGGCGGCGAAGAGGAACCCGAACTGGCCACTGTCTCGGCCGTTCGGGCCAGCCCCGTCCTTCGGTGAGGGCCCCAGCACCTCGATCAGGTCCTGCCCCACCTCGAGCGTCTCGCCGCGCCGCCTGCGCTCGACGATGCGGGCGAGGATCTCGTCGGGGCGGCCGCGCACGCCGAGGTTCTCCGCGACGGTGTTGACCGTGCCGCCGCGCAGCACCGCGAAGCGCGGGAGGCGCTCGGGGCCGAACCGTCGCACCAGCTCCGTCACCGTCGAGAGGTTCGTGCCGTCGCCGCCGCACGAGGCGACCAGCTCCACGCCCGCCTGCGCGAACCGCTCCACCGCGTCCCGCACGTCGGCCGGCGTGCGCGTCACCGCCATCTCGCCCGCGTCGCCAAGCGCCCGCCGGAGCCGCTCGGCGAGCCGCCTGTCGCGCGTCACGCCGAGCGCGTTCGGGTTGAGGATGACGCCGATCATCGGGGGTGGCTCGAGAGGCGGGAGAACAGTAGCCGCGCGCGGGGGCAAGTCAACGCGCGGGCGAGAGGTGCGGGGAGGCGGTCGGCGGCGGCCAGTCGTCGGGCAGCGGTCGAGCGCACGCGCGGCGAAGCGCGATCATGGACCCGTCCAGACGCAGGGGATCGGCGAGGGGCCCGGCGCCCCTGCATCGAGGCAGCCAAGCGTACAGCGCCACGTCCGGTCGTTCGTGCACGTCACGAATTGCGTTCCGCGAACGCTTTCGTAGATGCACTGGGTGCCGGGCGTGCACGGCACGACGCCGCAGCGGGGGTCGGTACAGGCATCCTGCTCGCAGGTCCACGGGCAGCAGCAGCTCCCGAGCGGCTTCTGGAAACAGGAGTATTCGATATTGTCCTGGCAGTCCGCCTTGGCGGCTTCGAGATCGGGCGATCCGCTCCCCGCCTGTCCGCCGTCGTCGCTCGCCGGCGCGCTGCGGGAGCAGGCCGGGAGCGTCGATAAGGCCAGGAGAAGGCAGAAGCCGATGGATGGGCGGCGGCAGGGAGGTGGCGCAGGGGCTTTCATTGTCGGTTTCCCTTCGGGCTTCAGGCAAGTACAACCGCGCATCGCGGAGCCTTGCGCGCATTTCGCTCGGAGGGCGATTTGCCCCCGGCGCGACGACCGGACAATCCCGCTTTCTCCACGGCTCGGACTCGGGTGCGCGCTCTCGACGCCGGCCGACGGCCCCGCACCTTCACGCATCGATACCTGTCTCGTGCGGATACCCTACGAAGGGTATCGACACCACCGGACGAAAGGAAGTCGGAGATCGGAACCACCGGGTGTGCACGACTCACCGAGATTCACCGAGAGCGAGACACGACGGCGACGTCGGATCTCGATAGGGACGTATCTCCTTGTTGACAAGGTGGGCCTGATATCTGTCACGAGGCGGATCCGATCCTAAGTCACCGATGGAGAACACCTCCGGGCGGGGCACACGGCGGACCGCGGCGTTCCATGCCCGCTCGTCGGGAGAGCCGGCCCGCGCGGGGCCAGCGATCAGGATCGCATCCGCCTCGGGTATCTGTTGGGCCGCCATGGAGTCACTGGCATACTCGCCGGCATTCTCACTAAATCGGCGCCGGCTTGATGCCGAGCGACCGCATCTTGGCGATGTCGATGATTTGAAGAACGTTCATCTGTTGATTCTGCTTCCATTCGTTTGAGGAGGTTGTGACCGCGTCCATGACCGTGCCCGACGAGACCATCGTTGTTTCGATAGGCATCCATTGGTCAATGCCGGGCGCCAAACGCACAGCCACAAAGGCGTGCCCTGGCACCTTGATCACCGCAGGCTCCATCTGTATGGATTCGAGCGCGCTGGCGAACACGAGAGTGCCATCAATACAGTTTGCGCTGTCCGTGCTCAAGGACTCCGGGGGAAACTTCACATTCTGGGCGTTGTCAAAGAAGTCTTGAGGCACGTTCACGTAAACCATACCACGGTTCTTCAAAGCCAGAAATATGGCGCCCATCTGGTCGATCGCGCCTTCATTGTCCCCGATCGTTCGGGCGACCGTGAAGTTTCGACTGACGTTGTTGGTTTGCGGGTTGCACATGACATGATGGTACGTGCCGTTGGCGGGCACGTCGAAATTCTGCTGGAAGGAGCCCAGGGCTTGCGAGCCGATGAGGTATTTAAAGTTTTGATTCTGCTGCGCCAGGTTGAAGTTGGCATCGTCAAGTACGTAGTATTCGGCGTTCGAGTCGAGGCACGCGTTGCAGGTCACGCTGGCGCTAACCGAAACGGGCTGTCCTTGCTCGTAGTAGGCGGTGCGGTAGGCGCAGGTCCCCGGTGAAACGGATGCGCCGTCATTGAGTGTTCTGCCGCGATACTCGTACCCGAGGATCGCTTTGAACGCACTTTGGTGGGCCGCCTCGGTGAGCAGCGAATCGATCGAATGTGTGCTGTCGTGGGGCGTCGAGAAGACGGCGATGAAGTCACTCGCGTCTTGCTGTTGACCATTAGCGTCTGGCAGGGTCCAGAAGACCGTATTCTTCGGAAGAACTGTCACGGGAATGGTCTTGGACTGTAGCATTTCGCCTGTCTGGTCGGTTAGCGTGAAGGCAAAATTCGCCGACACGGCGGCGCTCACGGAGTACAAAGCACCGAAGTCGAACGTGAGGTCAACGGACGGCGAGATGGTGCTGCCTGCGCCGACCTCGAACGATTGTGAAGCCGGCTGAGAGTAGCCCTGCAACTGGGCGGTGAGCGTGACGTGGGCGGCCGCGGCACCTGTGTTGATGAGAGCAGCCGACATCACCGCATGGATCGCGGTGGCTCCAATTTGTTGCCCATACAGGTGGGCCAGATACGTAGGAAATTTGCCACCGTCCACGGTCCCCAGTCGGATTTCGCCAAACGACACGCTTCCTGATGCGGCGCTCTGGCAGGAGCCCGCGACGCAAGATTCTCCGTCGCCGCAGCACCCGCTCCCGCAATGCACGGCGCACTGGGCCGAGCAAGCGCCGCTCACGCAGGTCTGCCCGTCACCGCAACAACTCAGCCCGCATTGGACTTGGCAGTCGTGGCCACCTCCTCCGCCACCGCTGGTGCAGCCGCTGATGGCTCCCAGGAGCGCTAGGTACGGCAAAACGCGAAGCAACATGATCAACCTCCACTGGTTGTTTTACGTCGTGTGAGAGGGCCTTCAGGAGAGGAGTCGGAGAGCAGGCGCCCATGTTGCCGGCGACGCTACTCCAAATGCGCTCCGGGCACAGCTAGACCGAGGCGGTCTGCCCACGCGAGACGATTTTCGCTGCCGAGCGTCGGAGCGCTCATGCCGTGTCACGGCGCCGGGCGAACGGCCGTGGGGGGCTGGCGGAGGCTCGCGCGCCCGCTCCGCGCACCGGCGCATCGCGCCCGTGCCGCACTGCGCGCACGGGGGGGCGGGCGCTCCTCATGGGGCGTCGTCGGAGACGCAGCGATCGGGGCCATGCCCACGAGCGCGCGACAACCCGCGGTTCCCGAATCGGCCGCCCCGGGGTGTTCGGCCGCTCTCCCACCATGGGGCGCGATAATTCGGTACGGGGTGGGCGAAGTCAACGGTTTTCGTGCGGGGCCGCACCGCCCTGCGAGTGCCTCTCGCCCGGCTGTCATGGCAGTGTCGCGCCGCGCTGCCGCAGGGCGCTGCGCGGGGTCGCCGGGGCCTTGCAGGCGCGCTCCCGCGCCCAGGCGAGCGGCGAACCGACAGCGCGATGTCGGCGAGGAGGAGGCTCCGCGTTCCCGCGCGCAGGCGAGCGGCGAAGTGGCAGAAGAAGGCCAAGCCCACTGAGAAGGCGCGTTCCCGCGCGCAGGCGAGCGGCTCCAGGGCGCCCCCTCAGAGCAGATCGACCGTGCGCTGACCGGAGATCGGGCCGACCAAGAGGCGCGGCCGACACTGGGCCGCCGGCGAAGGAGGCGGCCGGCCGCGCGCCTCCTGCCGGGAGGTCCTCCGGGGCGTCACCAACCGCGCAACTCGTCACGGCTTCGCGCTTCGGCGCGTCGCACCACCGCATTGGTCCGAGAATGCCGCCACGACGGGTCGCCGGCCGAAACCGCCCACTGCGCGCCCTACGCGCCGAGGCCGGGCGGAGCGCTCCCGAACGTCGTGGCTCGATCTTCTCGGGCGAAGTCGCGGCGGAGCGACCCGCGAAGCGGCTCCTGCCTGGAAAACCTACGACGTTTTGATGCGTGAACGGGCGGACGCCGGAAAGGTGGCTACCTGCCTGGCCTGGAACGGTTTCGGCGCCGGAAAAGCTACAGCGATTCGCCGGCGGAAGCGTCGCGCTACCGGAAGGTAGCTACGCGCGGCGGCCGGAAGCGGTTCCCGAACCGAACAGGAGCAGGTTGTCCGCAGGCGAACGACGAAACTCGGGAAAAGCCGCTATCGGGCGAGCTGCCGCGAGCGTGGCGCCTTGGAAATCGGCAGTTTCCGTCCCATGGCGGCGTGGGCCGCGGCGGACTCCGCGGTCGGCGGGTCGGCACGCCCCGGATGGCGGCGGAGACGATGGATCGCCCGGCGGCGACGCGCGGGACGCGGCGTTCGGCGTGGTCGGGCAGCTTTTTTGACACGCGTCCGCTCCTCCGCTATCGTCCCCGGCATCGACAACCAACCGCTCGGAGGGTGAGCGGGCGTGGGGCGTGGGGCGAGCGAACATCGGGAGGTGATCATGGCGATTCCGCAGGAGGGCGAACCGTCGGGCGATGTCTTGAACGAATCACTGCGCATCGTGGCGCGCGTGCAGGCGGATGACGCGGTGTCGGAGCACGCCCCGCCGCTCCTCGTCCGGCGCCGCGCGCTCAAGGTGGCGATGCGCGACCGCCAGGACGAGGAGGACGAGGTGATCCTCCGCGAGGGCGCGCTCGACTCGCGCGAGGCGGGCACCAACAGCGAGCTCACGGCGTTCGGCTCGCGGCTGGCGGGGCGCCACGCGCAGGCGGGGACGCGGGGCGAGGATCACGAGGAGTACCGACGGCTGCTCGACGGGCGCACGCCCTCGACGCTGCTGCCGGCGGCCGAGGCCGACCGGGCGACCGCGCTCGCCGAGCTCGAGACCCGCATCGAGGCGAAGGAGACGGCGGCCGAGGTGAAGAAGGACGCGGCCGGCCTGCTCAAGGCGATTGGGCGGGAGCAGGAGGCGGTCGCCGAGCGCGACAAGGCGCGCAGGAAGCTCGACCAGGCGCGCGCCCGCGAGGCGGCGGCCAAGGCGGGGGCGGTCCAGGCGGCGCGCGAGTGCGCGGGCAGTCTCCAGAAGACCTTTTCGGCCGAGCCGGCGCGGGCACGGCGGCTGCTGGGGCAGAAGGAGACGCGCAGGACGAAGAAGAAGCAGAAGGGCGACAGCCCACCGCCGGCGCCGCCGGCGGAGTAGCACCCGCAATGCCTCCGGTTTCGTCCCCGTTCGCCGTTCGCGGTTGCCGTTCGCCGTTCCCGTTTCGTTCGGCGTTCCCGTTCGCCGTTCCCGTTCCCCGCTCCCCTTCCCGTTCTTCTCGTTCCCGTTCTTCTCGTTCCCGTTCTTCTCGTTCCCGTTCTTCTCGTTCCCGTTCTTCTCGTTCCCGTTCTTCTCGTTCCCGTTCGGCGTTCCCGTTCGGCGTTCCCGTTCGGCGTTCCCGTTCCCCGTTCCCGTTCTTCCGAACGTCTTGGCAGCGGCGCGCCGGGCTTCGCCCGTCACTGCCGCTGCATTGGCCGGTTC
>JAJXSP010000284.1 GCA_021784515.1 Myxococcales bacterium
CTCCTGGTCAATGGCGCCCAGGGGATCGCCGTCGGCATGGCGACCGCCATTCCGCCCCACAACCTCGGCGAGGTGTGCGACGCGGCGATCGCCCTCATCGACGACCCGACGCTGCAATCGAAAGATCTCTGCCGCTGGGTCAAAGGGCCGGATCTCCCGACGGGCGGGCAGATCGTCACCCCGAAGAGCGACATTCGCGCGATCTACGAAACCGGCCAGGGCTCGATCAAGGTCCAGGGCGAATGGAAGGTCGAGGAGGAGAAGAGCGGCCGCTCGACGGTGACGCACATCCTCGTCACCTCCATCCCCTACGGCCCTACCAAGAGCGCAATCCTCGAGTCGATCGGCGGCCTGATCGTCGACCGCAAATTGCCCCTTTTGACCGACGTGCGCGACGAATCCACCTCGGACGTGCGCATCGTCCTCGAGGTGAAGAAGGGCGCCGACCCGAACGTGGTGATGGCGTACCTCTTCAAGCACACGCCGCTTCAGACCTCGATGCAGGTCAATTTCACCTGCCTCATTCCCACCGAGAATCCGGAGGTCGGCGCGCCCGAGCGCCTCGATCTCCAGAAGATGCTCCGCCACTTCCTCGATTTCCGGCTCGGGGTGGTGAAGCGTCGGCTCGCATTCCAGCTCGACGAGCTGCGGGCGCGCATCCACGTCCTCGAGGGGTTCGCGCGCGTCTATGACGCCCTCGACGAGATGATCCGAATCATCCGCAAGGCCGAGGGCAAGGCCGATGCGGCCGACAAATTGATGAAGCGCTTCGCCCTCGACGAGGAGCAGGTCGAGGCGATCCTCGAATTGAAGCTCTACAAGCTGGCGCGCCTCGAGATCCTGCTCATTCAGAAGGAGCTCGGCGAGAAGCAGAAGGAGGCGCGGCGAATCGAGGGGATGCTGAAGTCGGATACCCGGCTGTGGGACCTCGTGCGCGGGGAATTGCAGCAGGCGCGCGATCGATATGGCGACAAGCGCCGGACCCGCATCGGGGTGGTCGAAGAGCTGGAGTTCGATCCCGAGGCCTACATCGTCCACGAGGACGCCAACGTCGTGCTCACCCGCGACGGGTGGGTGAAGCGCATTCGCGAATTGAAGGACGTCTCCTCGACGAGGACGCGCGAGGGCGACGAGGTGGGCACCGTGCTGGCCGGCTCCACCAAGGAGTGCGTGGTCTTCTTCACCAACTTCGGCAGCGCCTACGTCTGTCGCATCAACGACATTCCGCCCTCGTCCGGCTACGGCGACCCGGTGCAGAAGCTGTTCAAGTTCCACGACGGCGAGCGCGTCGTGGAGGCGCTGTCGCTCGATCCGCGCGTCAAACCAAAGGAAGAAAACCTCCTGGCGATCACCCGGGACGGCTCGGGGCTGCGCTTCGCGATCGCGCCGCACGCCGAGCCCTCGACGCGCGCCGGCCGCAAGTACGCCAAGCTCGCCGAAGGCGACGAGATCATCGGCGTGCGCCCGGTGCGCGACGAGTCGATCGTCGTCGTCGGCACCGCCACCTCGCACGTGCTGCAGTTCCGCGCCGGCGAGGTGAACCTGCTCGCCGGTCCCGGAAAGGGCGTCACCGCGATCAAGACCGACCAGGGCGACCACGTCCTCGGCTTCTCCGTCGACGCCCCGATCGCCTTCGAGACCGGAAAGGGCAAGTCGGTGGAGGTCAATCCCTCGGCGCGCTCGCTCTCCACCCGCGGTGGCAAGGGCTGGGCCGAGGCGAAGCGCGACGGCTTCGCCAAGGTGATCGCCCGCGCGCCCACCATTCCGCAATTGAATCCCTCGCCCCCGACCAATCCGCAAGGAAGCCTGTCCTGATGCGCCCGATCGAGCGGATCACCGTTCATGGGTGGAAATCGATCGCCGCTCAGACCATCGAGCTGCGGGACCTGAACGTGCTGATCGGCGCGAACGGATCGGGGAAGACGAACTTCATTTCGCTGTTTCGCCTGCTCAGCGCGATTCGTGACAAGCGCCTGCAACTGTTCGTCGGCGTCCAGGGTGGACCGGAGCCTTTGCTGCACGGTGGAAGCAAACGGACGTCGGAAATCGACGTCGAGTTGGATTTTGCGTCCAAGCTCGGCTACGGGGTCCACCTCGTCGCCACCCAAGCGCAGAGTCTCCTGATCAACGCGGAGCTCATCTGGAACGACGAGACGGGCCGCCAACTTGGTGGAGGAGCGCCCAGCCCGGAATCGACCCTCGACATCCTGCGGCTGATCCCTCCTACAGATGAGCCGCATTGGGTGAAAGCTCCGGAGATCCAGCGTGCACTCGAAGGTCTGCGCGCCTACCATTTCCACGACACCGGCGCCGAGGCCCGAGTCAAGGCACTCTGCGATCTCGAGGACAACGTCCGCCTGCGTGAAGATGCCAGCAACCTGGCCGCAGTTCTCTACCTCCTCAAACACTCGGACGAGCCCGCCTACACCCGGATCGTTCGAACGGTTCGGCTCGCCGCGCCATTTTTCGACGACTTCACGCTGGCGCCGAGCCGCCTGAACCCCGGCAAGATCCAGTTGGAATGGCGGGATCGATACAGCGATTCGCTCTACAACGCACACTCTCTCTCGGACGGGACGCTCCGGCTGATTTGTCTCACCACCCTTTTCTTTCAGCCTTCGCCGCCGGACGTCATCGTGATCGACGAACCGGAGCTGGGTCTGCACCCCTATGCGATTCACCTGCTCGCAGCGATGATGCGGAGCGCCTCGACGCGCATCCAGGTGATCGCGGCCACGCAGTCGGTGACCCTCCTGAATCAGCTCGCGCCCGAGGAGATCGTGGTCGTGGACCGCCGCGCCGAGGGCTCCTCGTTCCGGCGGCTCTCGGCCGAGGATCTGGCGGCCTGGGCCGGGGATCATGGGGTCGGCAGCAAGCTCGAAGCGCTCGCCGGCTTTTCACCGTAGGAATGAATCCAATGGCCTACTCCGCAAAAGACATCACCGTCCTCGAGGGGCTCGAGCCGGTTCGCAAGCGCCCCGCCATGTACATCGGCGGGTCGGATTCGCGCGGCTATCACCACCTGTTGTGGGAGATCGTCGACAACTCGGTCGACGAGGTGATCAACGGCTACGCCGCCACCATCTGGGTGACGCTGGGAAAAGACGGAAAGTCGGTCACCGTCGAGGACGACGGCCGCGGCATCCCCGTCGATCCCCACCCCAAATTCAAGGACAAATCAGCCCTCGAAGTGATCCTCTGCACGCTCCACGCGGGCGGGAAGTTCGAGCACGGCAACTACCTCCATTCGGGCGGCCTCCACGGCGTTGGAGCGTCGGTGGTGAACGCGCTGTCATCGGACCTGGTGGCGACGGTGAGGCGCGAGGGGAAGGAGCACCAGCAGACCTTCGCCCGCGGCATTCCCACCTCGAAGCTGACAATCACCAATGCCAAGATCCGCGGCACCGGGACGAAGACCTTCTTCCGCCCGGACGAGGACATCTTCGGCGCAAAGCTGAAGTTCAATTCGGTCGAGGTCCGCGATCGCCTCGAGGCGAAGACCTATATCCACAAAGGGCTTCACGTCGTCTTCGAGGACGAGGCGACCGGCGAGAAGGTCACCTTCGCCCACGACGGGGGAATCGCCGATTACCTGAACAAGATCGTCGCCGATCGGGGAAAGGCGCCGACGCAGCCGCTCTCGTTCTACGCCCACCGCGATCCCCGCAAGGCCGGCGGCGATCCCAACTCCGTCGTCCTCGAGTGCGCCCTCGAGTGGACCGAGGCCACCGACGAGCACATCCAGTCCTATGTCAATGGCATTCCCACCGGCTCGGGCGGCACCCACGAAAACGGGCTGAAATCGGGGATCGTCAAGGCGGTCCGCAATTTCATCGAGACCCACAGCCTGTCGCCCAAGGGCGTGACGCTGACGGCAGAGGACATCCGCGAGGGCGTCACCGCGATTCTTTCGGTCTACGTCACCGACCCGCAATTCCAGGGGCAGACCAAAGACCGGTTGAACAACCCCGAAGTGGCCGCCGACGTCGACGGCGTGATCCGCAGCGCCCTCGAGAAGTGGCTCACCGAGAATCGCTCGGTGGCCGAGGGGATCGTCGCGCGGATCGTGCTGGCGGCGCGGGCGCGCGAGGCCTCGCGGGCGGCGTCGCAGGCGGTGTCGCGCAAGACGGCGGTGTCACACCGGCTCAATTTGCCGGGCAAGCTGGCCGACTGCTCGTCCACCGATCCCGCGGAGTCGGAGCTGTTCATCGTCGAGGGCGATTCGGCCGGCGGCTCGGCCAAGCAGGGGCGCGATCGGCGCACGCAGGCGATCCTGCCCTTGCGCGGAAAGGTGCTCAATGCCGAGCAGGCCTCGACGTCGAAGGTGCTCGGAAACAAGGAATTGCAGGACATCGTCTCGGCGCTCGGGTGCGGCTTCGGCGCGGACATCGATGTGACCAGATTGCGCTACGAGAGAATCTTCCTGCTGATGGACGCCGACAGCGACGGGCACCATATCTCGACGCTGCTGCTCACCTTCTTTTATCGCCATTTGCGCAAGCTCATCGTCGACGGGCACGTCTTCCTGGCGCAGCCGCCGCTCTACCGGATCGACGTGGGCAAGGAGACCTGGTGGGCGCTCGACGATCGCGAGCGCGAGAAAATCCTCCGCGACAAGGTGAGGGCGAATGCGAAGCCCGAAATCACCCGCTTCAAGGGCCTGGGCGAGATGATGCCGCAGACGCTCAAGGAGACGACGCTCGATCCGCGCAAGCGCCACGCGCTGCGGGTGGAGATCGTCGACGAGCTGCAGACCGATCGCGTGCTGAACGAATTGATGGGCAAGGACGCCAGCGCGCGCTTCCGGTTCATCATGGAGCGGGCGGCGACGGCCAACGAGGTGGACGTCTAAATCGGCCCTTATTTCCCCGTCCCTTCGAGGAGGATCCGCACCTGCGGGTTCGTCGGGTCGTCGCTCTTGACGGTGGCGTAGGCTGAGCGCGCGCCGACGGCGGTGGGCTGGAAGGTGATGGAGAAGGCGGTATTTCCGCCCGGGGCGATCGTCGTCGGGAACTGACCCGAGAGCAGGAAGTCGGCCTGGTTGGGGCCGGCCAGGGTGACGCCGGCGACGTGCAGATCGCCGGTGCCGCGATTTTCCAACTCGATCGCCTCTGGCACGGCGGCGCCGACGGGCCAGGCGCCCCAGGCGACCGACCCGGGGCTCCACCACAGCTGCGGCGGGCCCATCGTCAGATCGGGCGGCGGCGCGAGATCGGGCGGCGGCGCCAGATCGGGCGGCGGCGCGAGATCGGGTGGCGGCGCGAGATCGGGTGGCGGCGCGAGATCGGGCGAGGCGAGGTCCGCCGGTGCGACGAGGTCAGGCGGGGGCGCGAGATCGGCCGGCGACGCGACATCCGCCACCGCGAGGTCGGCGACCGCGAGGTCGGGCGCGGCGAGGTCGGCGACCGCGAGATCGCCCGCCGTGGCGAGATCGATCGGCGCGGCGAAATCGGGTCCGCCGCCGTCCGCTCCCGACGGACCCGAGGGGCCGCCACACCCGGCGATCAGGACGGCGACGAGGAGCGCACGCATCGGCCGCATCATAGCCGAGCCCCGTCGGGGGACGCACGATTGGCGATTTTCGCTTCCTTCGCAGGCAACCTGATCTACATCACAGTTGCTCCAAGCGAAGCGGTCCGTGGTGGGGCTGAAAGGCGTGCGATGCGATCCCGGATGGTGGCCTTGCTGTTCCTCGTCGGCGCGGGCGGCTGCTCGCGCTACTTCGTGGGGCACCCCACCGCGCCGCCCATCGACGCGCTCGGGCGCCCGCCGGCGGGGCTGGCCCAGCTTTGCGTGGTGCGCCCGTCGTGGGGCGCGGCCGCGGTGACGCTCGTCGTCCACGACAACGGCGGCCTCGTCGGCGCCACGCACGGCCCCTCGTACTTCTGCTACTTCGCCGAGCCCGGGTCGCACCGCATCGTCTCGGAGATCTCCGATCCCGGCATGGCCGACAGCCCCGTCGAGACCACCGTCGCCGTGGTGCGCGGGGGCCGCTACTACCTGCGGCAGACCGTCGAGCCCGGTGGCAGCACGATCGCCGTCGTGACGGAGCAGGAGGCGGCCAAGATGGTCCATCGGTGCGGCTACCAGGTGCTGATCAGCGCGCCCGCGCCCGACGAGCCCCCCGGGATGACGCCGGTGGCCGGCGCCCAGCGCGAGATTCACTAGCACCCGCCGACGCCGCAGCGGTATCTTTCAGCCGTGAACCCGGTCCGCAAGCCGCACGCTCCCCGCTTCGTCCGCCTCGGCGCGACGCACGTCGACGCGCTGTTCGGCCCGTCCGCCAGCCTCCAGCCGCGGATCGAGATCTCCGGCGGGCGCTTCGTCGCCCGCGAGCGGGTCTCGGTCGTCGGCCGCACGGGGCGCATCGACGGCGTGGCGGTGGTGGGACCGGCCGAGGAGACCTCGACGGTGCGGCTCGGTCCGGGCGACGTGGAGCGTCTCGGCCTCGACGCCGGCGGCGGCCTGCTCTTGGTCGGGCCGCACGGCGAAGTGCGCATCACCGACGGGATCCAGGCCAGCTAGCCGGTAGAGCGCAGGCCGCGCGCTATACTTCCTCCTTCATGGTCGCCTCGGTTCGCGCGTGGCTGGCCGCGGCGCTGCTGGCGTTTTGCTGCCATGCAGCGAACGGCGCGCCGCCCACCGTCGAGGAGCGGCGCGAGGAGATCTCTCGCCTCCTCTTCGGCGACGACCAGCCCACGCACGTGCAGGCGGCCAAGAACGCGGCGCTGGCGCTCGAGCACCTCAAGGTCCTGCTCGCCGGGGCGCCGGGCGATCCGCACCTGTACTTCCTGGTCGGCGTGGCGCAGGCGGCGATCGCCGAGGAGCACGGCATCGAATCGGCGCCACGGGAGAGCGTGGAGGCGGCGATCGCCGCGTTCGAGAAGGCGCGCCGCCTCGGGCCCGACGGTGCGCTCGCCGAGGACGCCGCCGGGCACCTCGGCATCCTCTACTCGCTGCTCGGCCAGTTCGAGCGCGCGCTGGGCGAATACGACCGCGCGCTGCGGCTGCGCGCCGCCAGCCGGCTCGCCGTCGGCCCCGACGACCAGAGCGCCACCGAGTACGGCAACGCCGCCGAGAGCCTGATGGCGCTCGGCCGCCTCGACGAGGCGATCGCCCGCTACCGGACCTCGCTCGAGTTGGCCGAGTCTCCGAAGACCCGCACGCTCGCGCTGTACGGACTCGCGGTGGCGCTCGACCGCGACGAGCAGATCGAGAAGTCGGGCGAGGCGCTGCGGCAGGCGCTGGCGCTCGAGCAGCAGCAGATCCTCAAGCCCCTCGCCGCGCTGGAGGACCCCGAGGTGTTCTTCATGCCGCGCGGCGAGAAGTCGTACTACCAGGCGCTCGGCTACCTGGCCACCGGGCGGGAGAGCGCCGCGGCGGCGTCGCTGCGCATTTTCCTCGGCGACCTGCCGCGCTCGCCGTGGGCGGGTCGCGCGCGCGCCCACCTCCAGGAGCTCGAGGCGCTGCTGCGCGACGGCGCCGGGCGCTTCCACATCGCCTTCGGCGCGGTGCGCTCGCCGCCGCGCGACGACGGGGCGATCGCCCGGATGCTGCAACGCAGCGAGGCGCGCCTCAAGGGCTGCTTCGCGCGCGAGGCCTTCCTCGACGGCGGCGCGCGCGGCGCGCTGGTGCTGCTGGTGCGCACCGACGGCCGCGTCGAGCACGTCGCCGGCGTGGCCGGGGCGCTCGTGTTCGACGGGCCGTGCGCCGAGGCGGTGGTGCGCTCGTGGCGCTTCGGCGCCGGGACGGGCGGGCTGCTGGAGGTGCCGCTCGAGCTGGAGGTGCGGTGAGTGCGCGCGCCCGTCGTGGCGCTGCTGCTCCTCGCCGAGGCGGCGGCCGCGGCGTCGCCGCTGTGGGACGGCGTGGCGGGGCCCGGCCCGGAGCGCGCGCGCCGGCTCCTCGACGACGGGCGCCGCCTGCTCGGCGAGCGGAAGGTGGGGCCGGCGATCGCCGCGCTCGAGGAGGCGACGCGCGCCGCTCCCGACGAGGCCGAGCCGTTCGTGGCGCTCGGCGAAGCGAAGCGCGCGGCGGGTGACACGGCGGGCGCGTGGGCGGCGCTGGAGCGGGCTCGCGCGCTCGTACCCGACGACGGCGACGGTCGGCTCGCCCTCGACCTGGGCGCGCTGCGTGGAGAGGGCGGCGACTTCGCCGGCGTGCTCGCCGAGCTGCGGCGCGCCGAGGCCTCTGCGAGCGCGGCGACGGCGGAGGCCGACCTCGCCTCGCGCCTCCTCGGGGACGCCTACCTCGCGCTCGGCCGGGTGG
>JAJXSP010000285.1 GCA_021784515.1 Myxococcales bacterium
CGCGCCCTTCGTCCCCGATCCCTCGCCGAAGAAGCACAGCGTGACGTCGTCCTCGCCGCGGTACTTCGAGGCGAAGGCGACGCCGGCGGCGAGCGGCACGTGGCCGCCGACGATCCCGTAGCCGCCCAGGAAGCGGTTCTTCGCCGAGAAGAGGTGCATCGAGCCGCCGAGGCCGCGCGAGGCGCCGGTCGCGCGTCCCGACAGCTCGGCGAGCACCTCCTTCGCGGTGCCGCCCTTGGCGAGGAAGTGGCCGTGCTCGCGGTACGTCGCCACCACGTAGTCCGTCGGGCGCAGCGCGGCGATCGCGCCGACGCACACCGACTCCTGGCCGATGCCGAGGTGCAGGAAGCCGCCGACCTTGCCCGCCGCGTAGGCCTTCGCCGCCGCCTCCTCGACGCGACGGATGAGGATCATCTCGCGGTAGAGCGACAGGAGGAGGTCGCGCTCGGGGGCGGTCGCCGGGTCTCCGGGGGGGCGGTCCAAAGGGGGCCTCTCGAGGTGCGGTGAATGGCCGCGGCCGGACTATAGCAACCGGCGCCGACAGCGCCACGGAATGCCGTGATAGGATGCGCGCACTTCAGCGGGAGACTCACGATGGCGCAAGACTTCCGGCGGACGGCGTTCGCGACGATGGCGGTGGGGCTCGCCGAGAAATTCAAGTTCCGCTTCGGCTCGGAGGAGATCCAGGCGGAGGGGCCCGCGCCGACGATCTACCGGGTCGAGATGCTCACGCCCGAGGGCGAATCGACGGGCGGCGGCAAGCAGTCGCTCCAGCCGATCAAGCTCGTGCCGGTGCAGGGCACGGCGATCGTCGTCGGCAGCGCCAACCAGAAGGACGGCGTGGTGGAGATCCGGACCCACGCCTACCTGGCGCAGCAGCACGCCGAGCGCTTCGGCGCCGCCGAGCAGCTCCCGATCACCGTCGAGCAGTACGACGCCCTGGCGAAGAAGATGCTGGCCTTCTTCGCCGAGCAGGGGCTCAAGGTGGTGTCGATGGACGCGCGGCCGCTGGCGCCGCCGCCCGCTCCGTCGAGGAGCGGCGTGAGCCCGATGATCGTCGTGGCGCTCGTGATCGCGGTAGCCGTGCTCGCGGGCGCGGTGGTGCTGCTGATGACGCACCACCAGTAGTTCGACGCGGCGGGGCTTCCGCGGCGGCGCGCGGAACCTATCTACCTCACGCAGTTTCTCTGCGTGGAGGCCCCATGGAGGTACGCCGCATCCTCTGCCCGGTGGACTTCTCGCCGGCCTCCCGCAGCGCGCTCGACGTGGCCGCCGACTTCGCGCGCCGCTTCGGCGCCGAGCTGACCCTGCTGCACGTCTTCCACGTGCCCGGCTACACGTTGCCCGAGGGCGTGGTGCTGCCGAGCGCGGAGGTGATCGCCGATCTGTTCGAGCGCATCGATCGCGGGCTCGGCGAGTGGCGGCAGATCGCCGAGGCGGCGGGCGCGCCGAAGGTGGAGACGGTGTCGGTCGAGGGCGTGCCGTGGCACGAGATCGTCGAGCGCACGCGCACCGGCCGGTTCGATCTGGCCGTCGTGGGGACGCACGGCCACTCGGGGCTGCGCCACGTGTTCCTCGGGTCGGTGGCGGAGAAGGTGGTCCGCCACGCCGCCTGCCCGGTGCTGACGATCCGCACGCCCGAAGCCTAGCGCGCGAGCGCGCGGCGGACGTCGTCGCGCGTCGGGTCGAGCGCCAGCGCCCGACGGAGATCGGCCTCCGCGGCGGCGCGGTCGGATGTGAGGCGCGCGAAGCCCCGGTTGGCGAGCGCGCGGGCATCGTCGGGGCGTCGGGCGAGCGCGAGGTCGTACTGCGCCGCCGCCTCGGCGAGCCTCCCGTCGCGCTGCAGCCGCGCGCCGAGGTGGTAGCGCACCTCCGCCTCCTCGTCGGGGGCGAGGCAGCGATCGTCGAGCGCGCGCGCCCGCGCCGAGAGCGCGCGATCGGGATCGCCCTCGCCCTCCAGCGCCGCGGCGAGGCGGCGCTGCCACGCGCACCGCGGGACGGGCGATCGTGCCGGCGGCCGCGCGATCGGCTCGACGGTGGAGCCGTGGTCGAAGTCGAAGCGCACGCGGAGCGGGATCTCCAGCCGCTCGATCAGATCGCGGTGCGCCTCAATGCGGCGCGCGAAGACGAGCGCGTCGCGCGCGCGGTAGACGAGCGCCCATTCCTCGGGGTCGAAGGCGCCGGCGCGCATGTTGATGGCCGGCTCGGCGATCAGCGCGGCGTCGACGGAGAAGCGGCGGAGCAGCGCATCGAACGCCGCCGGCGACGGCTCGTCGAGGGCGCGGTGGAAGTCGTCGGGGTAGGCGGGCAGGCGCGCGTCCTGGAACACGCGGAAGCGGGGCCAGCCCTCCCACGCCAGGTAGCAGCCCACGTCGAGATCGTGGTAGAGGCGCTCGCGCAGCCCGCTGCGCGTCACGAAATCGATCGCCGCGAAGGGGACGACGTCGGGGTCGAGGCCGATCGCGAAGCCGCGGGCGCGTCGCTCGGCGACGGTGACGGCGGCGAGCGCGGCGAGGCCGGCGGCGGCGAGCGCGGCGCGGATCCGGCGCGAGCCGAGCGCGCGCTCGAGGCGCGAGAAGCCGTCGGCGGCGAGCGGCGCCGCGAGGAGCGACCACTCCGCCGCGAAGCGCACCGATCGCACCGCGAGCCAGCCCACCGCGAGGAGCGGCAGCAGGCGGCGCGCGCGGCGGGCCTCGGGCGCGACGAGGACCGCGAGCCCGCAGGCGCCGCCGAGCACGAACAGCCAGGGATCGTCCCACGGGTCGGCGCGGCGGAACTCCTCGATCACGCGCGTCGAGTCGAGCCCGGTGTGCCAGATGAGGTACGACGGCAGGCGCGTCCCGGCGGGCGTGGCGAAGGTGGCCGCGGCGCACAGCGCGCCGAGGATCGCGAGCCGCGCGAGCGACGGCCCGGCGACGGTGTGGCCGCCCGTCGCGCCAGCGCGCGATCGATCGCCAGCCCGGCGCCGTAGAGCCCCAGCACGCCCGGCGCGAGGAACACCCCCGCGTGGAAGTTCGCCCAGACGAGCGTGCCGAGCGGCGCCAGGTGAAGCCGGTCCCGTCCCCGCTCCGCCTCGACGAGCCCGAGGCCGAGCGCGCCCAGCCCGACGAAGGTGACCAGGTGCGGCCGCTCGACCAGCCGCTGCTCGCACGCCAGCACCGCCAGCGTCGCCGCCGCCGCCGCGCCCAGCGCCGAGGCGCCGCCGCGACGGGCGGAACGGATCACCAGCGCCAACGCGGCGACGAACAGGACCGCCTTGCCGACGACGATCGCCGAGAAGCCGCCCGCGCGGTGGAGCAGCGCGACCAGCACCTGGAAGCCCCAGGCGAGATCGGGATCGGGGTGGTCGGGGTAGGTGAAGGAGAAGAGGTTGCGGAAGGGGATGCGGTGTCGGGCGAGGATGATCTCGCCGAGCTTCAAATGGAAGAAGAGGTCGGTCTCGGCGAGCGGCGCGAGGGCGCGGTGGGCGGCGAACGCGAGCGCCGCGACGGTCAGCGCGACGGCGAGGGGACGCGCCCGGCGAAAATCCATGGTCCGAGCGAGGACGCTACCACGGCGCGCTTCGGCTCCCGAAGGCAGCGCGGGTGCTCCCGAAGGCAGCGCGGGTGCTCCCGAAGGCGGCGCGGGTGCTCCCGAAGGCGGCGCGGGTGCTCCCGAAGGCGGCGCGGGTGCTCCCGAAGGCGGCGCGGGTGCTCCCCCAAGACGCCCGCGACGTCCCGCTGAGAATATTTGCGAGCCCCTCGGCCGCCTTGGTATCGTCCGCTCACCCACTGACTCAGGGAGGGCAAAGTGGCAAGGACAAGACGAAGCGCGGGGCGTCTTTTGCGGTCGGCGACCGCGAGCGCGAAGAAGCCCAAGCCGCGCGAGCACGAGACGGAGATGGACTATTCGCTCCGCGACGCCGAGAAGGTGCAGTCGGCCGCGGCGGAGCACGCCGCAGCGCTCGACGACCAGGTCGGCGTGACGGCCGAAGAGATCGACGCGCACGCCGCGGTCATGGATCGCGTGTCGACGGCGCTCGAGACGCACGACGACCAGGAGACCGATGTGGAGAGCGAGGCGCAGAAGCGCGACGCCCTGCTCCAGAAGGCGGTCGACGGCCTGGCGAGCATCAAGCGCCGCGCCCACCTGGCGTTCTCGGCGGGCCGGCCGCGCGCGCAGGTCGACCGCAAGGCGCTCCGCGGCTTCACCGTCGGCGACGACCTGCCCAAGACGGTGAGCGCCTTTTCGGCGCCGCTCCGGCGGGTCGAGCGGGCGATGAAGAATGCCGCCTGGAAGAAGGCGATGGGCAAGCGGCGCGTCACCGCCGAGACCATCAAGGCGCTGCGGGACGACGTCGCGGCGGCCACCAAGGCGGCCAAGGCGCACGGCGCGGTTCGCACCAACAAGGTCACCACGCGCGACACGCTGGAGGTGGACGTGGCCGAGATGCGGCGGCTGACCACCTACCTGCGCACGGCGGCCAACGAGGCATTCTTCCGCGCCCCCGAGATCAAGAAGCAGTTCGACCCGCCGCCGCGCGGTCGCGTGTCGCCCCCGGCCACGCCGCCCGACGATCCGACGAAGTAGGAGCGGTTGGAGGGTTGGTCCGACTGCGCTCCGGTTGACCCGGACCGCGACGGTGGGCATCCTCACCGCGCATGAGCGCGCCCGCGGTGGTCGAGCTGCAGGATGTCGCCAAGGACTACGGCGGCGAGCCGGTGCTGCGCGGCGTCTCGCTCACCATCGGCGCCGGCGAGCTGACCGCGCTGGTCGGGCGCTCGGGATCGGGCAAGTCGACGCTGCTCCACATCATGGGCGGGCTCGATCGGGCGTGGCGCGGCACGGCGCGCGTGCTCGGCACCGACGTCGGCGCGCTCGACGACCGGGGGCTCGCCCGCTTTCGCAACCGTCGCGTCGGCTTCGTCTTCCAGGCGTTCCATCTCCTGGAGCACCTCACCTGCGCGGAGAACGTGGCGCTGCCCTCGTACTTCGACGGAGAGGCGCGCAGCGACGGTGCGGCGCGCGCCCGCGAGGCGCTCGACCGCGTCGGCATGGCCGACTTCGCCGCTCGCCTGCCGGGCCAGCTCTCGGGCGGGCAGAAGCAGCGCGTGGCGATCGCCCGGTCGATCTTCCACCGTCCCGAGCTGCTGCTCGCCGACGAGCCCACCGGCAACCTCGACAGCGAGACCGGCGCCCGCACCATCGATCTCTTCCGCACGCTCAACGCCGAGGGGCTCACCATGCTGGTGGTGACCCACGAGGAGCGCGTGTCGCAGGCGGCGCGGCGCGTCCTGCGCCTCGAGGACGGCCGGATCGCCGAGGGCACCGCCGCCGGGAGCGGAGCGCGATGAGGCCGGCACGCCTCGGGCGCCTGGTGGGGCAGAACCTCCGTCGGTCGCGGCGCGAGTTCCTGCTCTCGTCGTTCGGCATCGCCGTCGGCATCGCCTCGCTCGCCTTCTTCGCCGCGCTCTCCGAGGGCGTGCGCGAGGTGGTGCTGGGCAGGATCTTCCACGCCGACCGGATCGAGCTCGAGCCGATGAAGTCGACCTTCGAGCTGCCGTCGCTGCTCGGCGGCGGCCCGCGCCCCGTCGGTGACGACACGGTGGCGAAGCTGCGCGAGGTGCCGGGCGTGCGCCGGGTGACGCGCCGCATGCGCTTCCAGTTCCCCGCCAAGGCGTGGGGCGGCGCCGAGCTGTTCGGCTCGAACCGCTACGCCGAGCTGATCGCCGAGGGCCTGGATCCCGACGCGGTGGCCGGCGAGCGCTTCGATCCCGAGCCCTTCGCCGACCTCGAGGCGGGCGGCCCCGCGGGCAGCTCCCATGACGCGTGCAACGCCGATCCGGACTGTCGGCGCGCGGGCGAGTACTGCGCCTGGGACGTGCACCGGTGCGAAAAGCCCGTGCCGATGATCATCTCGCGCACCCTCCTCGAGCTGTACAACGCCGGCTTCGCGCCGTCGCACAACCTGCCGCGCGTGGGGGACTTCGTCGCCTCGCGCTTCCGCGGCTTCACCGTGACCGTCGAGCTGGGCGTCTCGTTCATGGGCGGTCCCGCCGCGCGGGGACAGCCTCGCCAGCGACGGGCGATGCTGGTCGGCGTGAGCGATCGCGCGATCCCGATCGGCGTCTCGTTCCCGCTGCCCTACGTGCAGCGATGGAACGCCGAGTACGTCGGCGGCGCGGCGGGGCAGGGCGCCTCGTCGGTGGTGGTGGAGGTGGACGACAAGCGCGCCATCACGGGCGCGGCGGCCGCGGGGCGCGCGCTCGGGCTCTCGGTGGTGGACTCGGGCGCCGAGCAGGCGGGGCTGGCGATCACCTTCGTCGGGCTGCTGTTCGCGCTCGTGTCGCTGGCGATCGTCGTCGTGGCCACGCTGAACATCGCGCACACCTTCTACCGGGCGGTCGCCGAGCGGCTGCGCGAGCTGGGCATCCTGCGCGCCGTGGGAGCGAGCGCGGCCGACGTGCGCCAGCTGCTCCTCGGCGAGGCCCTGGCGATCGGGCTTGCCGGCGGCGCGGCGGGGGTGGTGACGGCCCGGGCGGCGGCGACGCTGTGCGATCTCGCGGCGCGCCGCTTCGTGCCCGATTTCCCGTTCAAGCCGGAGTCCTTCTTCCACTTCTCGCCGCTGCTCGTCCTCGCCGTGATGGGCTTTGCGGTGGCGGCCTGCCTGGGCGGCGCGCTCCTGCCCGCGCTGGCGGCGGCGCGCACCCCACCCGCCGAGGCGCTGACCTCCCGCTGAATCGGCGAATCGGGGAGGGCTGAATCGGGGACGGTGTTGACTTGTTGACGTTCGCTCCGGCTGGGGGGTGAATCGGGGACGGTGTTGACTTGTTGACGTTCGCTCCGGCTGGGGGGTGAATCGGGGACGGTGTTGACTTGTTGACGTTCGCTCCGGCTGGAGTCGTGAACCCAGGTCGAAACGCAACAAGTCAACACCGTCCCCAAGGACGCAGGTCCGAAACGCAAGAAGTCAACACCGTCCCCAAGGACGACCCTCCCCAAGGACGACCCCCGTTCGGACGTCCAACAGCGGCTTCCCAAAGCGCGGGTCGCCTGCTAGGCTTGCCGCCGATCGGGTGTGCAATTGAAAAAACCAATTCAATTCGGAAAGTACTACCTCCTCGACCGCATCAACGTGGGCGGCATGGCCGAGGTCTTCCGCGCCAAGGCCTTCGGCGTGGAGGGGTTCGAGCGGCTCCTCGCGGTGAAGCGAATCCTGCCGAGCATCGCCGAGGACAAAGAGTTCATCGAGATGTTCATCGACGAGGCGAAGCTGGCGGTCCAGCTCAGCCACGCGAACATCTGCCAGATCTTCGACCTCGGCAAGGTCGAGAGCTTCTACTTCATCGCGCTCGAGTACGTGCACGGCAAGGATCTCCGCGCGCTGTTCGACCGGTGCAAGCAGCGCCCCGAGGGCGGCGCCGTCACCATGCCGATCGCGCAGGCGTGCTTCGTCACGATGAAGATGTGCGAGGGGCTCGACTACGCGCACAACAAGAAGGACGCGCAGGGGCACGAGCTGCACCTCGTCCACCGCGACGTGTCGCCGCAGAACGTGATCATCTCGTACGACGGCGAGGTGAAGCTGATCGACTTCGGCATCGCCAAGTCGGTCGGCAAGGCGTCCAAGACGCAGGCGGGGATCCTCAAGGGCAAGTTCGGCTACATGTCGCCCGAGCAGGTGCGCGGGCTCCCGCTCGACCGCCGGAGCGACGTCTTCTCCGTCGGCATCGTGCTCTACGAGCTGCTCACCGGCGAGCGCCTGTTCACGGGCGAGAGCGACTTCTCGACGCTGGAGAAGGTGCGCAACGTCGAGATCCTGCCGCCGTCCACCTACAACCGGAAGATCCCCGACGAGCTCGAGCGCATCGTGATGAAGGCGCTCAGCAAGGACGTCGACGACCGCTACCAGAACGCGATCGATCTCCACGACGACCTGCAGGCCTTCATGTACACCGCCGGCGAGTTCTACTCGCGCAAGGACCTGGCGACGTGGATGAAGCGCTTCTGGGCGAAGGAGATCGCCGAGGAGACGGCGCGGCTCGAGTCCTACCGGTCGCTGCCCAACCCGTCGGTGACACCGGCTCCGGTCGCCAGTCAGGGGCGCGCCGGGCGCACGTTGCCGCCGCCCGCGCCCGGCGAGGCGCTGGTCGGGATCGCCGCCGGGCCGCCGCCGTCGTCGCGCTCCTCGCCGCCGGGCGCGCCGCGCCCGACGATCAGCATGTTCACGCCCAACGCCGCGGCCGCGCTCGCCGCGCCCCGGGTGTCCGACGGGGATTCGG
>JAJXSP010000286.1 GCA_021784515.1 Myxococcales bacterium
GCCGAGCCGCGCGAGCACCTGCTCGGCCGCCGCGCACGCCGCCGGCGGCGGGGGCTCGAGCCACGGGAGGTCCGTCGGCCCGAGGCCCGAGGCGCGCAGCGCCAGCACCGTCTCGGCGAGATCCGCCCGCCGGATCTCGGGCGCCTCGTGCTCGGGCCGCGCGTCGTGATCGAGCCGCGTGTAGAGGCGCAAGCAGCGGCCGGCCCGCGTGCGCCCCGCCCGCCCCGCCCGCTGCGCCGCCGAGGCCCGGCTCACCTTCTCCGTCGAGAGCGAGGGCAGGCCCGACCAGGGCGAGTGGCGCGCGACGCGCGCGAGGCCGCTGTCGATCACCGCCGCCACGCCGGGGATGGTGAGCGAGCTCTCCGCGACGTTGGTCGAGAGGATCACCTTGCGCCGCTCCGAGGGCCGCACCGCGCGGTCCTGCGCCTCGACGGGCAGCTCGCCGTGGAGCGGCACGAGCGCGAGGTCGGCGGCGCGGGCGATCTCGTCGCACGCCTCGCGCGCGCGGCGGATCTCGGCGGCGCCCGGAAGGAAGACCAGCACGTCGCCGTCGAGGCCGTCGCGCACCAAGCGCCGGAGCGCTCCGGCCACCTGGCGCTCGAGCGGCGTCGTCGGATCGGGCGCCCGCTCGGCGTACTCGATCGCGACGTCGAAGCGCTTCCCCGCCACGCGGATCACCTCGGCCCCGAGGAGGCGCGCCACCGGCTCGGCCTCGAGGGTGGCGCTCATCGCGACGATCTTCAGATCGGGGCGCGACGTGGCGCGGAGGCGGCACAGCAGCGCGAGCGCGACGTCGGCATGCAGGTGGCGCTCGTGGATCTCGTCGAGCACCACCACCGCGACGCCGCGCAGCGCGGGATCGGCGGTGAGGCGCCGCGCCAGGATCCCCTCGGTGACGAAGCGAACGCGCGTGCGCGGGCCCGCCACCTCGTCGAAGCGCACCTGGTACCCCACGCGCTCGCCCGGCCGCTCGTCCATCTCCTCGGCCACCCGTCGCGCCGCCAGCCGCGTCGCCAGCCGCCGCGGCTCGAGCACCACGATCTCCCCGGCCTCGGCGACACCGGCGTCGAGCAGCGCCCTCGGCACGCGCGTCGTCTTGCCCGCGCCCGGCTCGGCGACCAGCACCAGGCCCGAGGACCGGCGCAGCGCGGCGACGATCTCGGGGAGACGGTCGTCGATCGGCAGCGGCAGCACGCGCGGAGTCTACGCCGGCCGCCGCCGCGTGTCGGGCTGCAGCGTGTGCGCGCCCACCCTCCGGGCCGGCCTTGATCTCGCTTTCGGGGGGGGCGTAGTGTCTCGTCTCCATGGAGGGATCGCAGGACGGCCGCAACGGTGGCGAGGTGCTCGACAGCGACGGCGAGCGCGCGGAACGCTTCCGCATCCTCGCCGAACTATCGACGGACCTCCTCGGTCTCGCCGGGCCCGACGGCGTCTGGCGCTGGGCATCGCCCGCCTCGCGCGCACTGCTCGGCTATGCCCCCGAGGACCTGGTCGGCCGCGACGTGCTGATGTCGTTCGCCCACACGGAGGACCGCGACGCGCTCCGGACCTGGCGCGCGCGACGGCAGGGCCAGCCGCCGAGCTTCCGCCTGCGCCGCGCCGACGGCGGCTACGTCTGGGTCGAGGCGCACACGCGCCTGGTGCTGCTGCCCGACGGCTCGCCGCGCGAGATCTGCTTCGCGCTGCGCGACATCTCGGGGCGCAAGGGCGCCGAGGAGGCGGTGCGGCGCTCGGAGGCGCGGCTGCACCAGTTGATCGGAGGGCTGCCCGAGGCGATCGCGGTGCTGCGCTCGGGCCGCGTGGTGTTCGTGAACCCGGCGCACGTGAGCTGGCTCGGTCACGAGCGCGCCGAGGAGCTGGTCGGGCGCGCCTACGCCGACTTCATCCACCCCGACGATCGCGCGGCGGTGGCCTTCGACTATCGCGGGCCGGGCAGCGCCCCGCTGCGCGAGCTGCGCTTCCTTCGCCGCGACGGCGAGGTGGTGACCGCCGAGGTCGCGGTGCAGAACCTCGAGTTCGACGGCGCGCCGGCGCTGCTCGCCTCGGCGCGCGACGTCAGCGAGCGCAAGCGCATGCACGCGCGGCTGCTCCAGGCCGACCGGATGGTGTCCGTCGGCACGCTCGCCGCGGGCGTGGCCCACGAGATCAACAACCCGCTGGCCTCGGTGATCGCCAACCTCGAGGTGGTGGCCGAGGACCTTCCCAAGCTCGCCGCGGAGGCGACGTGCACCGACGACGGCGCTTCCCGCGAGGCGGTGACGGCGCGCGTGACGGAGATGGAGGAGACGCTCCGCGACGCGCGCGAGGGGGCGGAGCGCGTGCGGTTGATCGTGCGCGACCTGCGCACGCTCTCCCGCGGCGACGACGACCGCCGCGCTCCCACCGACGTGAAGCCGGTGCTGGAATCGTCGGTGAACATGGTCGGCAACGAGATCCGCCACCGCGCCCGCCTGCGCAAGGACTACCAGGACGTGCCGCTCGTCGAGGCGAACGAGGCGCGGCTCGGCCAGGTCTTCATCAACCTGCTGCTCAACGCGGCGCAGGCGATCCCCGAGGGGCAGGCCGACCGGAACGAGATCCGCGTGGCGACGCGCCTCGAGGCGGGGCGCGTGCTGGTCGAGGTGTCGGACACCGGCTCGGGGATCGCGTCCGAGATCCGTGGCCGCATCTTCGATCCGTTCTTCACGACCAAGCCGATCGGCGCCGGCACGGGCCTCGGCCTGTCGGTATGCCAGAGCATCATCGCGGGGCTGGGCGGCGAGATCACGTGCGAGACCGCGGTCGGACGCGGCACCGTCTTCCGGGTGTGGCTGCCGGCGGCGCAGCGGGTGCCCGCGGCCAGGCAGCCCCAGATCACGCCGCGATCGGTGAAGGCGCGGGCCCGCGTGCTGGTCGTGGACGACGAGCCGATGATCGGCACGTCGGTGCGGCGGTCGCTCGGCGGCGAGCACGACGTGACGGCGGTGACGAGCGCCCATGAGGCGCTGTCGCTGCTCACGGCGGGGCAGCGCTTCGATCTGATCCTGTGCGACCTGATGATGCCGGTGATGACCGGCATGGACCTGTACGGCGAGATGCAGCGGGGCTTCGCCGACCAGGCTGCGCGGACGATCTTCGTCACCGGCGGCGCCTTCACGCCGCGCGCGCAGGAGTTCCTCGATCACGTCGACAATCCGCACATCGAGAAGCCGTTCGACCTGCGCCAGCTGCGGGCGCTGGTGAAAGAGCGGCTGCGGGCTCCGGCGTAGCACGCCTCCGGGCGCGCGCGCTGGGCGTCAACGGAGCCCGGGCGGCGTCAACCGGTTGACCGTGCGCCCGATGGGGCGCCGCGCTGGCCGCGGGGATGCGCCGGCACGGCCTGTGCTCGATGAGCGGGCATGAAGACGATGACATTCGCGTTCGCAGTAGTGGCCACCTTCTCCGGCGCGGCGCACGCCGGCGAGGCGCGGTGGCACGGCATGGACGAGCCGTACCTCGCGCAAGTGCACGAGCGGGTGCACCCGCGCTGGTCCACCTTCCTCACGCAGCTCCAGCGCCTCACCGACGGCCGCTTCCAGGATCCGTCGCTCGCCGCCGAGGTGGTCGTCGCCGTCGAGCCCGACGGGCGGGTGTCGGCGGTCGAGGAGACCGCGAGCGCCGGATTGAAGGGCTTCGACGACGCGCCGATCGACCTCATCCACGACGTCGCCCGCTTCCCCGCCCCGCCGCACCAGCTCGCCTCCGACGACGGAAAGGTCTACCTGCGCATGCGCTTCACGCGCACGGCGCCGGGCTGCGAGGAGTCGGCGGTCATCGAGCGCCGGCTGCCCATCGAGCAGGCGGTGCCCCAGCTGGTCCGGAGCGGCCACACCGAGGAGGCGGTGGCGCGGGTCGAGGAGCTGTACCGCGAGGCGCCGGAGAAGGCGCCCGCGATGATGCTCGTGCTCACCGAGCAGCTCGGGCGCGTCGGCGCCACCGACCGCGACCCGCAGCGTCGCGCGGCGGCGACCGCGATCCTTGGTCACCTCGAAGGAGCGGAGGCGCAGCTGGTCGCGCTCGCCCGCGACGAGAGCGCGGAGGTTCGCCACGAGGCGCTGCTCGCGCTCGCCGGGCGGTCGGACTCGGAGGCGACCACCAGGTTGATGATCGATGCGCTCGCCAACCCGGGCGACCGCGAGGTCGCGGTGCGGACTCTCGGTCGGCTCGGCGATCGGTCGGCGGTGGCGCCGCTGCGCGATCTCCTCCGCGCCGGCGAGCTGCCTGAGGAGACGGCGACGGCGCTGGTCGGTCTCGGCGATCGCGAGACGGCTGCCCGCATCGTGGGCGAGATGCTCGGCGGTGAGCCGGCGAAGCGTCTGTCCGCGGCGCGCGCGGCGCACGTGCTGGCCGCTCCGGCGCTGACGGCGGCGCTCGTGGCGGCCTGGACGGGTGCGAGCGACGACCTCCGCGCGGCCATCCTCGCGGCGATCGGCGTCCCGGGCGAGCGTGACCCGGAGGCGCGGGCGCTCGCCGTCCGCGCGCTGGGCGATCCCTCGGCTCGGGTGCGCGCCCAGGCGGCGGGCGCGGCGGCGGCCATCGACCCGCGCGCGACCGCGCTCCGAGTGCGCCTCGTCGAGGCGCTCGGCGACACCGATCCCACCGTGCGCGCGGCCGCCGCCAGCAGCCTGGCCGCCGCCGACGGCGCGAGCGAGGACACGGCCTGGGAGATCGCACGCCTGACGCACGACCCGGCGCCGTCGGTCCGCATCGCGGTGGGAGAGGCGCTGCTCGCCCACCCGGCGAAGGCCTCTGCCCGCGTGCTCGCGAAGCTGTTGAAGGACCCCGACGCCGAGGTGCGGCAGGCGCTCCGCGTCGCGAGCGTCCACTTCCCGACGCCGAGCGTGTCGATGGAGCAGGTGCTGGGCGCGACCGATACCGTCGAGCTGCTGCGCGCCGCGGCCGCCTGGCGCGCCGCCCGCACCGCGGGCCCGCGCGCCGAGAGCAGCCACCGCAGCGACGGTTGAACACCTCCGCCCCCTCCCCTTCCCGTCCCCGAATCCCCCCGCCACCACCCGAAGACGAAACGCGCCCCCGCGCAGAAGCGCCGGCGTATGCTGTGCCGTTCTCGTCGGAGCCGAGCGCGGATGCCGCAAGAGACCGTTCCGAGCGATTCGATCCGGTGGCGCCGGTGATCCCCCGCCTCGCCTTCATCGCCGCCCTCGGAGCGATCGCCTGCACGGTGTGCGATCACCTGCACGTCCTTCACGACGTCCTCTCCTACGCGCACCCGGCGTTCTGGGATCAGGCCTGGTGGGTGCCGCCGCTGTTCTTCGGCGCCTCGATCGTGGCGGTGCTCGCGGTGGCTCCGCTCCGCGCGCTCGGCGGCCTGAGCGAGCCCGCGCCGACGGGGCGGCAGCTCGCGGGCGATGGGATCGGCTTCGTCGCGGCCTACGCCTTCACCGCGTTCGGTCACCGCCAGCCGACGGTGGTGCTCGCGGTGCTGGTGGCGTTCTGGGCGGTGCGGCTGCTCCACGGGCGCGCCGCCTGGGTCGCGCTCTACTCGCTTGCCCTCGCGCTCGGCGGCACGCTGTTCGAAGCCGCGCTCTCGTCGACCGGCGCCTTCCACTACCACCACGCGGACCTGCTCGGAGTACCGCGCTGGCTGCCCGGGATCTACCTCCACGCGGCGCTACTCGCCGCGCCTGCCGAGAGGATCGTCCGGTCGCGCGCGCGCTAAAGCGCCCGGCCGAAGTAGTGTCGCTATTCTCGGCGGTCGAGGCGCCCGATCCGCAAAGCGCGAGGAGGGAGCTTGCTCTGTACAAGTGATCGACGAGCGACGAAGCCGGGCGGGATGAATCGGAGGCCAGGCTGATCAACTTGTTCCTGATCGGGCCCTGAGCGCCGCTCAGCGACGGCGGCGGAGGTGGAGCGCGGCGATCGCGAGGAGCGCGAGCGACGCCCACAGGCCCGAGGCTGGGCCGCCGCCGACCGCGCACGATCCGTTGCGGTGGTAGACCACCTCGGAGGGCCCGCCCGCGAGATCGCCGCTCCCCATGTCGCCGCCCGTGCGGCCCATGTCCGACGCCGGGCGCACGCCCATGTCGAGCGACGCCATGACGCCCGTGCCTGTCGCCACCAGCTGCGCGGCCATCGGCACGCCTTGCGTCCCCACGTTGATCTGCGCCGTCGCCTCGCCGAGGCGGGCCGGGTGGAACGTGACCGAGAAGGTGGTGACGGTGTTGGGCGCCACCTGCAGCGCGGTGTGCGACTGGTCGATCACGAACTGCGGGTCGCTCGAGGCGATGCCCGTGATCACCACCGGCGCGGCTCCCGTGTTCTTCAGCGCCACGGTCTGCAGGTCGGACGTCGAGCCCACTCCCTGCCAGCCGAAGTCCAGCGTGATCGGGCTCGGCACCAGCGTCGGCGGCGTGGCCGTGCCGGTGAGTGCCACCGTCGGCATGATCCCCGGTGCGGTGAAGGAGATCGCCGCCGAGAAGCTCCCCACCATGTTGGGGGTGAACTTCGCGTGCATCGTCGCCGAGCCGTTCGCCGGCACGGTGAGCGGCCCCATGTTGTCGAGGGAGAACTGCGACGCGTCCTGCCCCGTCAAGTCGATCGCGGTGATCGTCGCCGCCGCGCCGCCGCCGTTCACGATCATCAACGCCATCGGCACGCTCGCGCCGCCGGCGGGCAGCGAGCCGAAGTCGATCGCCATCGGCGCGAACGAGAGCATCGCCGTCGAGCCGGTGCCGGTGACGTTCACCACGTAGGACGGGCTGTTCGGGTCGTCGCTGCCGATGGTCACCGTGGCCGACTCGACGTCCATCCGGCTCGGCGTGAAGACGACATGGAACGGGATCATCGCGTTCGGGTTCAGCGTCAGCGGCGGCTTGATCGGGTCGCTGATCGAGAAGTCGGTTGAATCCTGCCCATCGAGGCTGAACGCGTTGATGTGCAGCGTGCTCGTCCCGGTGTTCGTGATCGTGACCGCCACCGGCATCCCCATCGAGCCGACCGGCACGTTGCCGCAGTCGGCGGGGTTGGGGCTGACGCCGATCGCCGGCGACGCGGCGGCGAGGGTGCTGCTTCCGACGAGGGCGACGATGATCAGACGATGCATTCGAAGCTCCGCAAAAGACCCAGCGGGCGCATCGTATCACCGCTTGCGCTCGGTCTCATCGACGACGATCGCGCCAGGCGCTAGATTCGGTGCATGCGCATCGGCGATCTCACGCTCGCGCTGGTCAACGGCGGCAACTTCCGCCTCGACGGCGGCGCGATGCACGGGGTGGTGCCCAAGACGATCTGGAGCCGCCTCGTCTCCTGCGACGAGAACAACCGCTGCGAGTACGCCACCAACTGCCTGCTCGTCGAGCGCGGCGCGCGGCGCGTGCTCGTCGAGACCGGCAACGGCGACAAGTTCCCGCCCAAGGAGCGCGCGATCTACGGCATCGACCACGACCGCAGCGTCGCCGTCGGGCTGCGGACGATCGGCGTCGAGCCGTCGTCGATCGACATGGTGGTGATGACCCACCTGCACTTCGATCACGCGGGCGGGGCGACGCGGCGCACGCCCGCGAGCCTCGAGCCAGTGTTCCCCCGCGCCCGCCACGTCGTGCAACGGAGCGAGTGGCGCGACGCCACCCACCCGCACGAGCGCAACCGCGCGAGCTACCTCGCCGAGAACATCGCCCCGCTCGAAGCGGCTGGCCTCGTCGATCTCGTCGACGGCGAGCGCGAGGTGGCGCCCGGCGTGCGCGTGCTGCCGACGCCGGGCCACACCGCGGGCCACCAGTCGGTGCTCTTCGACGACGGCTGCGGCGGCCGCGTGCTCTTCCTCGGTGACGTCGTGCCGACGAGCGTGCACCTGCGGCTGCCCTTCATCATGGCGTACGACCTCGACGTGGTGGGCACGCTCGAGTCCAAGCGCGCGCTCCTCGCCCGCGCCGCCGACGAGGGATGGCTGGTGGTGTTCGGCCACGACCCGACCACGCCCGCCGCGCGACTGGTGCGCGATGAAAAGGGCGAGGTGGTGGTCGGCGAGCGCCTCGCGCTCGACTGATCGCGAGCTACTGCAGCTCGACCTTCCAGGCGCCGTCCTCGCGCACCACGTCCACCTGCTCGCGCTCGCCGCGGCGGCCGCGCGTCTCGACGGTGGCGTGGGCGGGGTCGCGGCGCACGACGCGCGCGCCGTCCAGCTCGTAGCGCGGCGCGCTCCACCCGGCGGCGATCAGCTCGCTTGGCGCCAGCTTGCGGTGGCCGGCCTGCTCCGCGGCG
>JAJXSP010000287.1 GCA_021784515.1 Myxococcales bacterium
GCGCGGTGGTGTAGACGAACGCGCGCGACGCGTCGAGGAGCGTCGAGGCCTGCGCGATCTGGAAGCTCACGCCCTCGTACTCGGAGATGACCTTCCCGAACGCCTTGCGCTTCCGCGTGTACGCGCCGGCCACGTCGAGCGCGGGGCGCGCGGCGCCGATGGTCATCGCGGCGGTGCCGAGGCGCTCGGGGATCATCATTGTATTGAAAACGTCCACGGCGCCGTGCTCGCGCCCGACGATGTTCGCCTTCGGCACGGCGACGCCCTGAAACGAGAGTCGCCCGGTCCCGCCGCCGCGGCAGCCCATCAGGCCGTACTGGTATTCGACCTTCACGCCGGGCCCGCGCTCGACGATGAAGCAGGAGAGCGCCTCGTGCGGCTTCGCGGCGGCGTCGTGGCGCGTCTTGGCGTAGACGAGAAAGTAGTCCGCGCCCTCGGCGCCGACGATGAAGCGCTTCTGTCCGTCGAGGACGTAATGGCCGTCGCGCTCGACCGCCATCATCGTCGTCCCGAAGAAGTCCGACCCGCCGCGCGGCTCGGTCAGGCACTCGGCCGCGAACATCTTCCCCTCGAGGAGCGGCGTCACGTAGCGCCGCTTCTGCTCGTCCGTCCCGTGGAGCACGATCGCGTCGCACACGAGCTCCGCGCCGACGCCGAAGGTGCAGCCGAACATGTAGCCGAGCGTTCCCACCTCCTCCATCGCCATCGCCGCCGTCACCCAGTCCATCGCGCGCCCGCCGAGCGCCTTCGGATAGCGGCACCCGAGGAGCTTGCGCCGCCCCGCCTCCTCGAGGAACGCGCGCGGGAAGCGGATTCGATCCTCCGCCATGTCGAGGATCATCTGCCGCGGCACCCAGCGCACGAGCGCGCGGATCTCCTCGCGAAAGGCCTTCTGTGCATCGGTCAAAAGGAAATCGAACATTCTTTCGTCTCCGTTTCGAATCGGTTCGGGTGCAATCACCGGGTGCAATCAATAGTGCGGCGGCTTCTCGTCCGGATCGAACGGCAGCGCGCCGTCGCGCGACGTAACCTGCTGTCGCAGCCGCTCGAGCTCCTTCCTGAGCGCCTCGATCTCGCGCTCGTGGCGCGCCAGCACGTCGCTGAGCTGGTGCAGGAGATCCTGCTGCAGCGTGTATCGGATCTCGAGCTCGGTGATCCTCTTGTCGTCCACGCGCACAGCTTGCCTGCGAAGCGCGACGCGACGCCAGCCAAACCGTCGGCTCCTCGATCCTGCTCGGAGCACCGCGTTCGGGAACAGGCTCCTAACGCCCCGCCGGAGTTCTCGTCGTGCGCTCGGCGAGGGCAGGCCCAGGAGCAAGCCCCCGCCCTATGGCTCGTTCGGTCCACTGGACGGAAAACCTGATCAATTCGATCTCTTCGGCCCTTGACCGATCGACATTGGCGCTAGCCTCGGATTGGCGTCCGTGCAGACCTTCGTGGTCGACGACGCCTGCTTCGACGAGTTCAGGAAGTCGCTGCGCCACGGACCACCCGGACATCATGGTCTCGGCGACCACGGACCGGCGCACCACTGCTGCAGGCCTCGCGCTCTGCTATCCTTCAACCCGCCTCGACGAGGAGTCTTGATGATGCCGACGACGGACAACGCGGGAGCGGAGCAGGGTCGGCCGGCACGCGTCTCCATCGACCCTGCGGTCTGCCATGGCAAACCGTGCATCCGCGGCACGCGCATCATGGTGTCGCTCATCCTCGACTACCTCACCGCCGGGGAGTCCCCCTTTCCGCACGACCCGACATCGCAACACCTACCGTCGCAGAAACCTCGACCTCTCCCTGCTTGAGCACGCGCAGCGGCGGCCGCGGGGGCTGGGAGCGCTACTGCGCGGCGCTGGTCGTCGGCGTCGGGCTCATCGTGCTCGCGCCGCTGTGGTGGCGGGCCGGCGTGGTCGCCTCGCGGTGGTCCGACGTGGCGGCGCAGTTCCTCTCCATCAAGCAGCTCGCGCATGCCGCGCTCCTCGACGGGCGGATCGCTCTGTGGAACGGCGCCATGAACGGGGGCGCCCCGGCGCTCGGCAATCCACAGTCGAACGCGCTCTTCCCGATCGACCTCGCCCTCGCCGCATTTCCCGTCGAGCGGTCGATCAACCTGGTCTTCGTCGCCAACCTGCTCGCTGCCGGACTCGCGATGTGGGCGCTCGCGCGGCGCCTGGTGCGCCCCGCCGCGGCCCTTTTCGCGGCAATCGCGTACATGCTCGCGTGGCGCTACGTTGTCATGATCGAGGTGGGCTGGCTGCCGCGCATGAGCATGGTCGCGCTGGCACCGCTGCTGTTCCTGACGGTGCGCGCCGTGATCGAGGCGCCGGGGCGGCGGCGAACGATCGGTTTCGGCGCGGTCGTCGCCGCGTCGCTGCTGCAGGGCGATCTGCAGCCCACCTACTACGTCGCGGTGGCCGCGCTCGGCCAAGCGGCGTGGCTGCTGCGCGGGGCGACACGCGAACGTCGGCGGCACGCGATGCTGGCGCTCGGCGGGGGCGCGCTGCTCGGCGCGCTCGTCGCCGCCCCGGCGTTGCTGCCCGCCGCGCAGTTCGCCGCGCTCAGCACTCGCACCCACGGCGACTACGCCTTCTTCCTGCAAACCCCGCCGCGGCCGACAGACCTCGTGACGCTGTTCGATCCCTTCACCGGAGACGGCGCGCGCCCCGGGTTCTGGGAGAACAACTTCTACTTCGGGCTGTTCCTGCTGCCGCTGGTCGCGATCGGCCTCGCCCGCGGCGGCCGCCGCGCCCGCGTCCTCGGCGGCGCGACCCTGCTCGGGATCCTGGTGTGCTTCGACTCGCCGCTGCTGCGCGCGCTCTTCCTGGCGCTGCCCGGCTTCTCGCTGTTCCGGCAGTCGCCCCGCGTCCTCCTGCTGGTGCAGCTGGCGGTGGTGCTGATCGCCGCCTCGGGCGTCGAGGTGCTGCTCGACGCGATGGCGGCGCGTCGACGGTGGAGCATCGCCGTGGCGGTCGCCTGCTGCGCGGCGCCGGTGATCGACGTGGCGGCGCGCGTGCTACCCGATCTCACGGTGCGGCCGATCGCCGAGGTGGCGCCGCCGTCTCCGATCCACGCCGACCTCGCCGCGGTGAGCGCTCGTGGCGGGCGAACGGCAGCCATCGGGCGAAGCGCGCTTCCGTACGGACAGGCGGGCTGGTTCGGGATCGACCTGGTGAACGGCTACGCGGGGCTCACGCTGCGCCACTGGATCGAGTACTGGGCGATCATGCAGTGGGGGACGCGTGAGGCGATCCCGCGCGGGCCGATCGTGTGGACGCACCTCAAGCAGGTGGCGCGCCCCGACCTCCTGCAGGCGCTCGACGTGGAGCGCATCGTCGCCGACGGCCCGTTCGATCCGGCGCCGCTCGACTTCACGCCGATCGCGCACGAAGACGACGCGCCGGCGTTCCTGTTCTACGAAGGGTTCCGCGCGCTGCCGGTGGACGTGTTCGCCGCGCGTCGGCCGCTCGGGCCCGCCTGGTTCGCCGCCTCCGTCGAGGCGGTGGCCGACGAGGCCGGCTCGCTCGAGGCGCTGCTCGCCGTCCGCCCGCCGCGCACGGCCAGCGTCCTCGGGCTCGATCGCCCGCCGGCGATCGCCCCCGATGGCGCCCGCGCCGAGATGGTCGAACGCGCCATCGACCGCTTCGTCTACCGCACCGAGAGCGGCGGCGAGGGGTTCCTCGTCTTCGCGCAGATCTGGTACCCGGGCTGGCGGCTGCGCATCGACGGCGTCGAGGCGCCGCTGTACCGCACCAACCACGCCCTGATCGGAGCCTTCGTCCCCGCGGGGCACCACCGCCTCGAGCTGACGATGACCTCGCCGGCGCTCTCGCTTGGGCTGGCTCTGTGCGCCCTCGGCGTGCTCGGCGGTTTGCTGCTCTCGCGCCGGCGCTCGTGATCGGCGCGGGCGCCTTCGGCGGCGCGGTGATCGGGGGGACGCCTCGCCACGACGGGCAGCGGCGAGTTGACACGCCGCGCGTGGTCGGACGATCCTCGCGGCGTGGACCCCGGCGACTCGGAGCATGGCGAGGCACCTCGATTGCCCCCCGCACGCCGATAGTCGCGCACGCGATGCGTTGGCTCTTCGCTTCGCCCGACCAGGATGAGAGCGCCCCGCCGGGCGGTCGGCAGCCCGGGGCCCATCGGCCGCGCCCCATCGACCTCGTCCTGTTGATCGCCGGGTTGCTCGCCCTCGCGCTTCGCTTCACGCACCTCGATTTGCTGCCCTTCATCCTCGAAGAGCCCACATTCCTCCACTGGGCACGCACCGAGGCGGAGACCGGCATGTGGGTCTCTTCCTCGCCGATCTACGGCTCGCAGGGGATGCGCTATGGGCCGTCGGTGATCTGGTTTTACGGCGTCGCGCAGCTCCTCCTCGGGCCGCTCGCGCGAAGCTCGATCCTCGCGATCTGCGCGGCGCTGACCGCGGCCCACGTGGCGCTCGCGGCCGGGATCTCGCGCGCGCTCGGCGGCGGCATGCGAATGATGGGGATGCTGATCCTGTTGATTGCCTCGTCGCCGTTCCAGTACTTCTGGGCGCGCGTGGCGTGGGACCCGCTGGTCAATGCCTGCGTCGGCGTGCTGGTGCTGCTCCTGTCGGGGCCAGGGGCGCTGCGGATCCGCGACGCGCTCGCGATCGGTCTCTTGCTGGGCTTTGCGATCTCGTCGCACCTGATGGTGATGCCGGTGGTGCTCGCGACCGGCGTTGTACTGGCGCTCGAGCAGCACACCAGTCCGCGCAGGGCCCTGTTCGGTGCCGCGCTGTCGGGCAGTGCGCTGCTCGTCAACCTGCCCTACCTGCTCAGCCTGGTGGAGGAACAGGGGCGGTCGACACCGTCGCCGTCGCACTTCCGCGCTGGCCTCCTCCTCGACGGGCTGGCCGAACCGGTGAATGTCCTCACGACGCGAGGCTTCTCCTATTTTTTCGATCACCAGTGGGGCCATTTTCAGGGGTGGCTCGGGACGTGGCGCCCGCTCTTCGACGTTCTGGCGGGAGTGCCCGTGCCGCTCGGCGTGGCGGCGCTGATCGGACTCGTGACCATGGCGCGCCGCGCGCCGCCCAGCGCGCGGCGCATCGCGCGGGTGGGCCTGCTCTCCTGGGCAGGCCACGCCCTGCTGCTCGCGCTGCGCGTCGACCGCGTCTACTCGCACTACGCCTTTCCGACCTACTGGGTCGTCCCCGCGGGGCTCGCCGGTGGCATCGCCGCGCTGCGGCGGTCGCGCGAGGTGCTCCTCGCCACCTGGTCGCTCGTCGGGATAGCGCTGCTGCAGCTCCTCTTCATCGTCGAGTCGAACAGCTATCTGACGGTGTATCGAGGCACGAACGGCATCCACTACTCGTCCCCGCTGAGCGAACAGACGCGCGTGGTGCGGCAGGCGTGCGCGGCGCCCGGGAACGTGGTGAGGCTGGTCAACGAGACCCGCGTGTTCGCGGTCTCCCTGAGCTACATCGCGCGCACGGAGCCCGTCTGCCAGGGCAAGCAGCTCCAGCTGTGCCGCCCCGGCGAACCGTGCCCGCCGCTCCCACCCGGTGGAGTCGAGCTGCGGCTGCGCTACGAGGCGCCCATCGGCGGCGCGCTCGTTCTCGCTCCCTGATCCGTTTTCTTGGGGACGGTATTGCTTTTCCTATGCTTCTCGCCGATCGGCTCGTAAAGTCAGCGGCGAACGGCAGCCGAAGCAATCCCGTCCCCATGCCTTCGACCCCTCGAGAGACCAGGCTGCGCGCGGCTCTGAAGGTGCTGGGCGGGCTGGTGATCCTGGCGGGCCTCGCGCGATACGTCGGGCGCGACCTCATGGAGGCCTTCGGCGGCGACGGCCTCGCGCGGATCGCCGTGCCCTGCGGCGACGGCGACTCCACGCGCCGCGTCTACGACACGCCCGGCGGCCGGTTCTGCCTCGAGAAGGACTCTACCGACGTCATCAAGAGCAACCTGCGGCGGAACGTGGTGTGGGAGGAGCACCTCCTCGGCGTGTACCGCGCGCGGATCAAGCCCGGCGACGTGGTGGTCGATGCCGGCGCGCACATCGGGACGCACACCCTCCAGCTCGCGCGCATGGTGGGCGCCAAAGGCCGTGTCCTCGCGTTCGAGCCGCAGCTCAAGACCTACCAGGAGCTGCTGGTGAACCTCGACCTCAACGACGTGCACAACGTGCAGGCGGAGTTCGTGGCGCTCGGGAGCGAGAATCGCCGGGTGAGCATGAACGCGGCGAACCCGGGGAACGAGGGAGCGACGAAGGTGGGCCACGGGGGAAACCGGGTGGAGCTGCGGACGCTCGACTCGTATCACCTGGAGCGCGTCGATTTCCTGAAGATCGACGTCGAGGGGTTCGAGCGCTACCTGCTCGAGGGCGCGCGAGAGACGATCCGGCGGCACCATCCGCCCATGCTGATCGAGATCTGGCCAGAGAACCGGGACAAGGTCCTGCCGCTGCTCGCCGACCTCGGCTACGAGACGCGCTCGCTCGGCGGCGACGACTTCGTGGCGCTGCCCCGCTCGGCGCCCGACGGCGGCGCCGACGCGATCCGGTGAGACCGGCCGCGCCGGCCCGACGAGGCGGCCCTCAGCCCCGCGCGTGCCCGTAGCGATACATGTCGAACATGTCGGGCGGGATGCCCCAGTCGATCGCGCCCACCTGGTCGTGGAGCCGCTCGAGGTCCTGCCGGTACATCGCGGCGACCTGATCCTTCATCCGGCTCTTGGCGGGAGCGAAGCCATGTTGATAGGCGGCGCTCATCAGGTGGCGGACGCCCTTCCGGATCGCCGCCTCGCGCGTCAGGAGCTTGTGCGGCTTCCGCTCGGGATCGAAGAGCCTGAACTCGGGATCGGTCGGCTCGTCGTACAGCATCGCGACCACCTTCTCCGAGAGCACCGGCGAGAGGTGGAGTCCGTCGCGCTTCGTCCCGCTGGCGATGATCAGGTTGTCGATCGACGTCTTCCCGACGAGCGGGAGGGTGTCCTGGCTGGTCGGGCGCCAGCCCACGTTCACCCGCACCAGGTCGGCGCGGTAGAAATTGGAATTGATCTGCTCCATCGCCGCCCGCATCAGGGATTCCACGCTGCCCACGCGGCCATTCGGGCGCGGAACGGGTGAGATGAAATTGGTGGCCCCAATCAGGATGTGGTCCGTCGGTTCGCCGGGACCGGTGAAATAGGGGACGCTGTACAGGCCACCGACGAAGCCGCGGTTCGGCGTGCGAATGCACTTCGAATGCGGGAATTCGGGACTCCGGATTTCGAGCGACACGCCCACGCCGTAGAAGACGCGCTGGACCTCGATTCCCAGCTCGCTCCGGTCGAGGACGCCGCTCACCGTGGCGCCGGTGGCGAGCACGAAGCGGTCGCCGCCGAGGCGCCGCCCGTCGGTGAGCTGCGCCGCCTCGATCCGCGCGCCCGGCTTGATGAAGCGATCGACCTCGCCCTCGATGAAAGAGACCTGCGGGAACCGCGACAGCGCGGCTTCGAGCACCTCCACCAGCAATCGCGGATTGATCCAGCCCTCGTTGGGAATGTAGACGGCGCGGGTGGCGCGCTGGCGCTCCTCGGGCTGGTAGTTGGGGATGTCGCGCGGCGAGACGCGCTCGAACGGCTCGTCGAACTTCTCGAGCGCCGCCACCACGGCGTCGAAGTTCTCGTCGTCGAGGGAGTCGGCCGCGGCGTTGTTGATCAAATAGGTCCCCAGCGCGAAGCAGCCGCCGCAGGGCCCTTCGCACTTCGCGCATCCGGGCGGCAGCAACGAGCCCGCGACCGCAAGAATCTCCTTGATGAAGCCGGGCCAGCGACGCGAAGCGAGGTGCGAAAGCTCGAAGTGCTGAAAACCGATCTCGGAATCGAGGGACGCGGCGTCCAGCTCGGCGAACGAATTCAACATGGCCGCCGCCGCCATCGTCGCGGAGCCGGGGCGCGCCGCCGGTCCGACAATGGTGACGTGGTCGGTGGCCGCCGCGCGCTTCGCCAGCCGGAACGCGACGGTGAGGGCGATGATTCCGTTTCCGACAACGATGGTGTCCATGGTTCCGTTCACGGCTCTTGGAGGCGCGCGTTCTCGTCGGGCTGGCGCAGGGGCGGGACCTCCACCATGGCCCGCAACGTTATTCGCGGCGCGGCCCGGTTCGCAAGGTGAGGGACTTCAGCGCGCGCGCTTGCGACCGCGAGACGCTCCCCGCGGCGCGGCCTCGCGACGCAGAGCGCCCCGATC
>JAJXSP010000288.1 GCA_021784515.1 Myxococcales bacterium
ATCTATCGTGAGTTCCACGGACGTTAGGATCGAAGCCCAGGCGGCGCGCGTCTGGACGCAGGGCCGGATGGTGTTCGTCGAGCTCACCGACGGGCGCCAGATCGGCTTCCCGGCCGACCGTTTCAAGATCCTGAGCCGCGCCACCGACGAGGAGCTGCGCGAGGTGCTCCTGCGGTTGGATGGTCACGCGCTGCGCTGGGAGAAGCTCGACGAGGATCTCACGGTGCAAGGGATCGTCGAGGGGCGGTTCCAGCTGCCACCGCCGGCCTCGGACGCGGCCTGACCAGCCGGGCGACGAAGCGACATGGCGGCGACCGTGCTCCTGGCGGCATTCGAACCCTTCGGCGGGCGCACCCGGAACCGATCGCTCGATGCCGTCGGCCGCCTCGCGCGCGACGGGATGGCGACGCGCACGCTGCCCGTCTCCTTCGACCGGCTGCCCGAGATCGTTCCGTCGCTCGTCGAGGAGTGCGAGCGCGCCCTCGTGCTCGTCGGCGAGAGCGGTCCGGCGCGCGTCCCCACGCTGGAGCGCGTCGCGATCAACCTGATCGACGCCCGCCTGTCCGACAACGACGGCGCCGCGCCGCGCGACCGGCCGATCGTCGAGCGCGGTCCGGCGGCGTACCTGGCGACGTGGCCCGCGCGCGAGCTGGCCGACTCCCTCCGCGCGGCCGGTCATCGGGTCGAGCTGTCGGCCCACGCCGGCACCTTCGCCTGCAACGCGGCGCTCTACCTCGCGCTCCACCGCGCGGCCTCGCTCGAGCGCCCGCCGCGCATCGGCTTCGTCCACGTGCCCGCCGGCTGGTGGTGGGCGAACGATCGCAGGGCGTCGGCGGTCCTCCGCGACGTCGTCGAGGCCATGCTGCGTTGACCCGGGCGGCGGAGGGGAGGGCCCTCCTCCGGCGTCTTGCGCCCGTCGCCGCGCTGCCGTAGCTTGCCGCGCTGATGGACGACCCCGCCCCGCAGCAGGTCATGGGGGCCCCGCCGCAGGACGGGGGGGCCGCAGCCCCTCGAAGCGACACCGCCGGCGCGCCCCTCCGCCAGGTGCTGGCCGACCTCTCCCGGTTGCGTGACGCAGGTGCGCAAAGAATCCGGCTGCTCGGGTGCGAGGGGCCGCTGCAGGCGCTCGTCGCGGCGGAGATCGCGGCGACGATCCCGTCGTCGCAGCGGCCGCTGGTCGTCGTCGCGCGCGATGGTGCAGCCGCACAAACAATCGCCCGCGACCTCGAGTTCTTTCTTCCTGCGACCGCACAACAGACGCGGAACCCCGCGGGGGTTCCGCACCTCCCGCGCCGGGGCAGCCCGGCGGAGCCGTGCCGCCCCAACGCGATCGACGATCCCGCGGCGCCCCCGCGGGTGATGCTGCTGCCCGAGCTGGAGACGTCGCCGTGGGCCGACGTCTCGCCCGATCGGCGCGCCATCCTGCGCCGGATGGCCACGCTCTTCCGGCTGTCGCAGGGGCTCTCGGGCGAGGTGCTGGTCACCTCCGCGACGGGCTTTGCGCGGCGCGTGGTGCCGCGCGCCTCCTTCGCCGAGCTGGTGGACGTGCTGCAGGCGGAGCAGGAGATCGATCGCGAACGCACGCTCGCGCTCCTCGCGCGCGGCGGCTACTCGCGCACGCCCGTCGTCGAGGACCCCGGCACCTTCGCCGTCCGCGGCGGCGTGATCGACATCTTCGTCCCGCTGTACCGCTTCCCGTTCCGCGTCGAGCTGTACGGCGATCTCGTCGAGTCGATCCGCTTCTTCGATCCCACGACGCAGCGCACGCTCCGCCCCGTGCCGGAGGTGTTCCTGCACCCGGTGCGCGAGACGATCCTCACGCGCAACGCGACGCCGCGCGAGCGCCTCCTCGACGCCGCCGACCGCGCGGCCCACCCGTCGGCGAAGACCCGCGCGATGCTCGAGCAGATCGAGAGCGGCGAGGACTTCTTCGGCGTGGAGGCGCTGACGCCGGCGTTCCACGAGCGGATGGCGCCGCTCGCCGAGTACCTGCCGCCGGGCGCGACGCTGCTGGTCGACGAGCCCGACGCGACGCTCGCCGCCCTCGAGGACGAGATCGCGCGCGGCGACGAGGCCTACCACGCCCGCCTCGCCGAGCACCGCCTGGTCTTCCCGCCGTCGGACTTCTTCATCGGCAAGGACGAGCTCGTCGCGCAGCTCGCCGCGGCGCGCACCGTCGAGGCGCGGGCGCTCGATCTGGTCGGCGACCCCGCACCGTCGCTGCGGCCGCTCGTGACGTCGAACACCGAGCTGTCGAACGAGCTGCGCCGCGCGATGGCGGAGAAGCACGAGCACCTCCTCCGGCCGCTGGTCGCGCGCATCCACGAATTGAAGGAGGACGGCGCGCGCGCGGTGCTCGTGTCGCCGAGCCTGCAGCACGGCGAGCGGCTCGAGTCGCTCCTCAAGGGCTACGGCCTCACGCCGATGCTGCACCGCAGCGTGGCCCAGAGCGAAGTGGTCGACGTGCTCTCCGTCGCGCGCGCCGGGTCGCTGGAGATCGTCCTCGGTCCGCTCGGCCACGGCTTCACACTCCCCGCCGACGGCGTCTCGGTCATTACCGAGGCGGAGATCTTCGGCGAGAAGGCGACCCGCCGTCCGGCCAAGGAGCGCAAGCTCTCCGCCGCCGCCGAGGCCAGCTTCAAGGATCTCGAGATCGGCGCCTACGTCGTCCACAAGCTCCACGGCGTCGGCACCTACCGTGGCCTGAGCAAGCTCCCCGTCGGCAAGGGGACCTCCATCGACTTCCTGCACCTCGAGTACGACGGCGGCGCGCTCTACCTGCCGGTGTGGCGCCTCGACGAGGTGCAGCGCTACGTCGGCGCCGAGGGTGTCAAGCCGAAGGTCGATCGCCTCGGCGGCGCCACCTGGGCGAAGACGCGCAGCAAGGTGCGCGGCGAGGTCAAGAAGCTCGCCGAGGACCTCCTCCAGATCTACGCGCAGCGCAAGGCGCTCCCCGGGCACGGCTTCCGCCTCGACGACGGCGGCGAGCAGCTCTTCCAGGAGTTCGAGCTGGCCTTCGCCTTCGAGGAGACGGTCGACCAGCAGCGCGCGATCGACGACGTGATCTCCGACCTCGAGGCCGAGCGGCCGATGGATCGCCTGGTGTGCGGCGACGTCGGCTACGGCAAGACCGAGGTGGCGATGCGCGCCGCGATGAAGGTGGCGCTCGGCGGCAAGCAGGTCGCCGTGCTCGCGCCCACCACCGTGCTCGTCGAGCAGCACGGCGCCTCCTTCGCCGAGCGGATGAAGGACTTCCCGGTGAAGGTGGCGACGCTGTCGCGCTTCAAGTCGAGGGCCGAGCAGACCGAGGTGATCAAGGGGCTCGCCGACGGGAAGCTCGACATCGTCGTCGGCACGCACCGGCTGCTCTCGGCCGACGTGCGCTTCAAGGATCTCGGGCTGCTCGTGATCGACGAGGAGCACCGCTTCGGCGTGTCGCACAAGGAGCGCCTGAAGGCGATGCGCACGCAGATCGACTGCCTCACGATGAGCGCGACGCCGATCCCGCGCACGCTGCACATGGCGCTCTCGGGCCTGCGCGAGATTTCGATCATCACCACGCCGCCCGCCGACCGCCTCGCCATCCGCACGCTGCTCGCGCGAAACGACGACCAGCTCCTCGTCGAGGGGATCGAGCGCGAGCTTTCGCGCGGGGGGCAGATCTTCTTCGTCCACAACCGCGTCGAGGACATCCACAAGTGGTCGGCGAAGCTGCGCGAGCTTCTGCCCGAGCTGCGCGTCGCGGTGGGCCACGGCCAGATGCCGGCCGAGGAGCTGGAGCGCGTGATGGTCGACTTCGTCGACCACAAGATCGACGTGCTGGTCTGCACGACGATCATCGAGAGCGGGCTCGACATCGGGCGCGCCAACACGATGTTCGTCAACCGCGCCGACTGCTTCGGGCTCGCGCAGCTCTATCAATTGCGCGGGCGCATCGGCCGCGCGAAGGTGCGCGCCTACTGCTACCTGCTGGTGCCGGCCGAGGCGGCGCTCTCGTCGGAGGCGAAGCAGCGCCTCGCCGTGCTGCAGAAGTTCACCGAGCTGGGCGCCGGCTTCCAGATCGCTTCGCACGACCTCGAGATCCGCGGCGCGGGCGACCTCCTCGGCGCCAAGCAGTCGGGGACGATCGCGGCGGTCGGCTTCGAGCTGTACACGCAGATGCTGGAGGAGGCGGTGGCCGAGCTGCGCGGTGAATCGATCGTGCAGGAGCGCGACCCCGAGCTCACCTGCGACCTCGCCGGCTTCATCCCCGACGACTACCTGCCCGACACCGCCCAGCGCCTCGACTTCTACAAGCGCCTCTCGTCGGCGCGCGACGAGGAGCAGGTGGGCGCGATCGTCGCCGAGCTGGGCGACCGCTACGGCACGGCGCCCCCCGAGGTGGAGGTGCTCGCCGAGATCATGATCGTGAAGGGCCTCGGGCGGCGGCTGCGCGCCACGGCGATCGAGCTGTCGGAATCCCGCCTCGCCCTCGCCCTCGCCGACGATACCCCGCTGCGCCCCGAGCAGGTGATGGACCTCGTGAACAAGAAGCGCTCGCCGTGGCGGCTCACGCCCGACATGCGCTTGTCGCGATCGTGGCAGGAGGCCGAGCGGCCGGACCGGCTGAAGATCGCGCGCAAGCTGCTCGAGGAGCTGGTCTCGTCGACGAAGCGGTGAGGGAGCTCGACCCTCCGCGCGAGGGACGGCGCCAGGCGCGCTCCGGCGGGATCCGCGTGATACGATCCGCTCGTGGATCGAAGTCGCTGGCCGGTTCGCATCTTCCGCGGGGGCGAGCGGCCGCCCGACGACGAGATCGTCGCCGGGACCATCGTACAGCGCCTCGCCATGATGTGGCCGCTCACCGCCGATGCGTGGGCGATGAAGGGGAGCTCGGATGCTGAATCGAGACTTCGCCGAGATGTTGTCCGCGTTGTCCGACGAAGGGGCTGAATACCTCCTGGTCGGCGCCTACGCGCTCGGCGCGCACGGGATCCCCCGCGCCACCGGGGACATCGACATCTGGGTGCGGCCCTCGGCAGAGAACGCCGCACGCGTGCTGCGCGCCCTGCGACGCTTCGGCGCCCCCCTCTTCGACCTGAGGTTGGAGGATCTCGCTGTGGGGGGGACCGTGTTCCAGATGGGCCAGCCGCCCCGGCGCATCGACCTTTTGACCTCGATCGATGGCCTGGAGTTCGACGAGGGATGGGCCACGCGCGTCGAGGCGAAGCTCGATGACCTGGTGGTCCCCATCCTCGGGCGGGAGGCGCTGATCAAGAACAAGCGGGCCGCGGGGCGCGAAAAGGATCTCCTCGACGTGGCGATCCTGGAGCGGGCGCGGCCGCAGCCGTAGCGCGCGCTGGATCCGTCGCGTCGATCCGACGACGTCGAGATCGTGGACTACCACTGAGGAAGACTGCGATGAGGCGCGCGAAGCGGCTATAGAACGTGCATCCGGGTGAAGTGCTGGTCGAGGAGTTCTTGAAGCCCCTCGGCGTGACGCGGTACCAGCTCACGAAGCGCGTCCGTGTCCGCATGACGCGGATCGCGGAAATCTGTCGGCAGCGTCGTGGCATCACGGCGGACACGGCGCTCCGGCTCGCCAGGGTCTTCGGCACGAGCTCGAAGTTCTGGCTCGGCCTGCAGGAGGACTACGATCTCGAGGAAGAGCTGCGCACCAGGCGCCGGGAGATCGAGGCGATCGAGCCGCTCTCGTCCGATGCCCCGGCGGCATGACAGAGAGCATGAGCCCCACGCGCCCGGATTCGGTGGATCGACGCCGCCGGGGCCATCGACAGCGGTAGGAAAAGCAATACCGTCCCCGGGTGTTCAGTCGGCCTTCACGATCTCCGCGATCACCGGGCAGTGGTCCGAGCCGTCGCGCCCGCCGACGGAGAACGACGCGAACGCGAACGACGGGCTGGCCAGGACGCGATCGATCCGCATCCACGGCCACGCCTTCTGCGACGGGTAGGTGTAGCCCCACCCGATTCCCGCCTCGGCGAACCCGTCGCGCAGCGCGCCGAGATGCTCGTGAAGCAGGCGGCTGCCCTCGGGGAGGTTGGTGTCGCCGGCGACGATCACCGGGTGCTTCGCCTGCGCCACCGCGCGCGCGATGCGCTCCACCTGCCGCGTGCGCTGGGCGGTGTTCTCGGCGAGGGCGCCGGCGATCTGCCACGGCCTGCGGCGGCGCAGCGCATCGAGGCCCGGCCGCGGCGACGTCGGGTGCACCGAGATCACGTCCACCAGGCCGAGCGGCGTGTCGACGGTGACGAGCAGGTAGCCGGGCGAGGTGCCGTCGGCGTCGGCAGGCTCGAGCGGCCGCACCGCGACGATCGGGTAGCGCGAGGCGACGGACAGCTCGTGCCTCGTCGCCACGTGCCAGCCCGGCAGCGCGCGCAGGGCGATCGCGTCGGGCATCCGCGCCGTCACTGCCTGGAGCACCACCACGTCGGGGGCCGCCGCGTCGATCTCGCGCGCGATCCCGTCGAGGCCGCGCGCCCCGAACCAGATGTTGTAGCTGAGCACGCGAAGGCGCGGCGCTCCCTCGACGGTGTGCCGCCCGAGGCCGAGGTGCAGCCCCATGATCGGCCCGAGCACGCACAGCGCGGTCGCCGCCTGCGCGAGCGCCAGCCACCGCGCCCGACGCCGCCACAGCGCCGGCCCGAGGACCAACGCCGGCAGGAGGAGCGGCGCGCGCGGGAGGTAGAGCAGCGCCGTGGTGATCGCCGAGCGCTCGCCGACGAGCAGGGCGGCGGCGACTCCCGCGCAGAGGCCTCCGACGTACAGCGCGGCGGCGACGTGGAGCAGGGTGATCCGGCGCGTCGAGGCGGGAGGGCCGCCGTCCGGCGAGGCGCTCATCGGCGGTAGGTTGGCTTGCGAGGAAGTGACTGTCCACCCCCGCACGCGTATCATCGCGCGCGGCATGTCCGGGCCAGCGAGCGCTCTCGTGTGTCTTCGTGTGATGGCAGGGCGGGCGCTGTGCGTCGCAGGCGTCCTGCTGCTGCTCGGGCCGGCGTCGGCGCGGGCGACGCCGACGGTGCAGGGCAGCGTCGCGCTGTCGGGCGGCTGGAGCGACAACGTCGGCGACCTGCCGATCGGACTCGCCGCCGCGACGGAGGGGCCGGCAGGCGAGTTCTTCGGCGAGGTGAGCCCGAGCATCACCATCAACTCCGGCTCGGCGCGCCTCCTCCAGAGCCTCAGCTACACGCTCGACCTGCTGGGCTACCTGCACACCTCGTGGGCCTACAGCAACCGGCTCGACTGGAACCTCATGTACACGGCCAGCCCGCGCACGCAGATCGTCGTCGGCGCGTACGGCTTCGAGGGCGGCGTCAACACGCTCACGCTCGGTGCCGATCCGACGAACAACCAGGTCGGCGCGCTGCCCACCGGCCTCGCCACCATCCTCAACTTCGGCGCCAGCGAGGGCGTGCGCTACGAGGCCTCTCCGGTGTGGCTGCTCACCGAGGCGCTCATGCTCTTCGGCAACATCCCGGTCGACAACAGCCTCATCATGCCGGCGGGGGTCGCCGTCGATCCCGCGTTCCAGGCGGCGCGCGTGTGGAAGAGCGACTCGGTGGGCGGCGAGCTGCGCACGACGTGGGTGTGGTTCGGCGCGCAGACGGACGCCAACGGCTCGGTCGTGACGCCGGCGGAGCAGCAGCTCATCTCGCGCCTCCAGGCGAGCTGGAAGCACGACTTCGGGCACTTCTTCTCGACGGAGCTGGGCGGTGGCGCGATCGAGGTGATGCGCGTCGACACCGGCGGCGGCCGCTTCTGGGACTGGGCTGGGCTCGCCGGCGCCCACTACGTGCGCGAGCAGGGCCAGCTCGATCTCGTCTACACCCACGGTGTCGAGCCGAGCCTGCTCGTCGGCCAGACCTTCGACGCCGACCAGGTGTACCTCCGCGGCGCGATCCCTCTTGCGCGGAAGGTGCCGCTCACGCTCGCGCTCTCGACCGGCTTCATGCACGCGCGCCAGATCGACACCGAAGTAGCCAGCACCGTCGGCACGGTCGACGATCTGCTGGTCGATCTCCTGCTCAGCTACGCGCCGAACCCCGAGGTGGCGCTCCAGCTGCGCTACCAGCTCCTCTACCAGCTCGGCAGCCCGGCCGATCCGACGGTGGCGGGCAGCGTCGACGAGCCCAACTACCTGCGCAACACCGTCATGTTCACCATCGTGGGGCACTATCCGCCGGG
>JAJXSP010000003.1 GCA_021784515.1 Myxococcales bacterium
AGCGAGCCCAGCGTGAGGATGAGATAGGCCCACATGTTGCGCTTCTCACGCCGATCGCGGTGGGTGACCGTCAAATAAATCAGCGTCGCCGCCACGAGCGCACAAATGCCCTTCACGAGCCTTTCGGTGATGTTCGGGACCTGCAGCAGGATCCAGACGACGGGGACGAGGACGACCAGCACCGCAAGACCCGCGAGCAGGCGCAGCCGGAACTTCTTCGCCGTGGCATCGAGCAGCGGCGTATTCCGATCGACCAACGACTTCCAGGCGATCGCCGCGAAGACGATCGCCAGGAAATTGCCGAGCGTGGCGAAGATGAACAGCCGCGAATAGCTCTCGGTCGCCTGGTAGTGCCCGGCGACGGTGAAGCCGATGAAGAAGCCGATGTTCATGCCGGCGTAGTTCCACAAAAAGGCCCCCTCGCGGCGGGGGTCCTCCGGCGTGAAGCGCTGGGTGAGCATCATGTTGATGCAGGTGACGTTGAGCCCGCTGCCGGTGAGGAACAGCGCCAGCCCCCAATAGAACAGCACCGTGGTGCCCACCGCCATGGCCGCGCAGCCGAGCACCTGGAGCAGCATGCCGCCGACGAAGAGGTTGCGGTTGCTGAGGAAGCGCCCGCCCAGATAGCCGCCGAACAGGTGCAGTCCGTAGTTGAACGCGCCGAAGACGCCCATGAGCGCGGTGGCTTCCTTGGCGGTCAGGTGCAGGTGCTTGGTGCCGTACAGCACCAGCGTCGAGTACAGGACCGCAAAGCCAAGGGTGGCGAAGGTCTGGATGAAGAACAGCGCGCCAGTGCCCTCGCGGATGAGGGCCAGCCTGCTCTTGAGTGGTGCCAACGGTGCCTCCTGCGCGGTGAAGGTCGGTCCTGGATTGTCGAGCGAGGTCGAGGTGCAAACAAGGGATCCACGCTCGCCTCGTGGGCCCCGGCGGCTGTCGCCGGCGGCAGCTTGCCGCGGAAGACGCCCCCCATGCAATGGCCGAATGGCCGCGCTCCCCATCCCCGCGCGTGGGCCCGAGCGAACGTCACCACACGCTGGGGGGACGGTCTTGACTTTCGCCGCGAGTGGGCCCGGGGCGGGCGAGCGAAAGTCAAAGCCGTCCCTCGTCTGACTACGTGAGGCGGCTTTGGCCTTCGAACGTCACGAACGTCCCCACACGCTGGGGGGACGGTCTTGACTTTCGCCGAGGGTGGGGCGGTCGCAGGCGAGCGAAGGTCAAGGCCGTCCCTCGTCTGACTCGCGACGTTCGTGACGCCCGAACGACGAGGGACGCGTGTTTTGTTTCCTCGCCCCGCCCTCCCCGAGTCACAATCGGGTTCAGCCGCACGCGAAGAAACGAAACACCGTTCCCCCAGCGTGTGCGTCCTGGAAACATATGCGTTCCCTCATTCCGTCCTACTCGAAGGGCAGGCTCACGGCGGGCGGCGAGCAGCCTGGGGCCCGCAAGGGCCCCGGCTGACCCGTCAGGCCAGCGAGTGCGCCGCCGCCCCTTCGCGGCACGACGCGATGCAGGCGCAGAGCTTGTCGACGTCCACCGGCTTGGTGAGGTGGTGGTCGAAGCCGACCTCGAGCGAGCGCCGGCGGTCTTCGGGACGCCCGTAGCCGGTGACCGCGATCAGCGCGGCGCCCGCCGTCTCGGGGTGCGCGCGGAGGTGGGTCGCCACGTCGTAGCCATCCATCCCGGGCAGCCCGAGATCGAGCAGCACGGCGTCGGGCCGCATCGCGGCCGCCGCCTCGAGCGCGGCGAGCCCGTCGTAGGCGACCGCCACCTCGTAGCCGCAGCTCTCGAGCACGTCGTGCAGCATCGTCGCCGCGTCCACGTTGTCGTCCACCACGAGCACGCGCAGCGCTTCGCGCACCGTCGGCGCGCGCCACGCGACGGGAGCGGGCGCCGGCGCCACCGCGCCGTCGAGTGCGGGCAGCCGCACCACGAACTCGCTGCCGCGACCCGGCCCGTCGCTCTGGGCGGCGACGCGGCCGCCGTGCATCTCCACCAGGCTCCGCACCAGCGTCAGGCCGAGGCCCAGGCCGCCGCGCGTCCGGTCGAGCGAGCGATCGGCCTGGTAGAAGCGATCGAACACGTGCGGCAGCTCGTCGTGCGTCATCCCCTCGCCGGTGTCGCGCACGCGCAGCACCGCCTCGTCGCCCTCGCGGCCGATCTCGATCGCGATCCGCCCGCCGCGCGGCGTGAACTTCGAGGCGTTGTGCAGCAGGTTCACCACCACCTGCTCGATGCGCACCGGGTCGGCGTCGATCCACGGCGGCTCCGGAGTGGAGCGCACCTCGAGTGCGAGCTCCTTGCCCTCGATGATGCTCTCCATGCACTCCGCCGCGGCGTTGGCCACCACGCCGAGGTCGACCGGGCGGCGCCGCAGCTCGATCGCGCCGCGGCCGACGCGCGACAGATCGAGCACGTCGTCGAGCAGCCGCGCCATGTGCACCACCTGCCGCTCGAGCACGCCCTGGGCGCGCGTCACCTCCGGATCGGGGCTGCCGCGCCGACGAAGGAGCTGCGCCGCGTTGCTCATCGCGCCGAGCGGGTTGCGCAGCTCGTGGGCGAGCATGGCGAGGAACTCGTCCTTGCGCCGATCCATCTCGCACGCCTCGCGGTACAGCCGCGCCTTCTCGACGACGAGCGCGGCCTGGTGGGCGAAGCGCTCGGCGAGCGCGAGGTCCGCCCCGCCGAAGCTCCGCCCCGAGGGACCGGTGGCCAGGGCGAGCACGCCCACGATGGCGTGCCCGGCGTCGAGCGGCACGACCATCCACGAGCGCAGCCCGAGGGCGCCAAGGCCGGGGCGCGCCGGGTCGACCGCGGCGGCGGCGCGGTCGGCGTCGGTGGCCCGCCCGATGAGGAGCGGCCGTCCGGATCGCACCGCCTCGACGATGGGGTGCCCGGCGGGGAGGCGTTCGCTCGGCGCCTGCGCCGTGGCCATCGGCACATCGAGGCCCTCGTGGCCCACGTGCTCGAGGCGGACCTCGCCGCCATCGCCGACGGTGTAGAACGCGCACCAGTCGGCGAGCCGCGGGACGGCCGCCTCGGCGATGCGCCGCGCGGTCGTGTCGTAGTCGAGCGATCCGGCGAGCACCTTGTCCGCGTCGACCAGCAGCTCGACGCGTCGCAGCGCCTCCTCGGCCGCGACGCGCGCCGCCCGCTCCTCGGCCAGCTGCAGCGTCCGCTCGCTGTACTGCTGCCGCTCGATCGCATAGCGGAGCGCACGCTCGAGCACCGATCCGTACGTCGCGGCCTTCACGAGGTAGTCCTGCGCGCCCTCGGCCAGCGCGCGGCGCCCCAGCGCCTCGTCGTCGAGCCCGGTGAGCACGATCACCGGCAGCAGCGGCGCGGCGGCGTGGATCCGCCGCAGACCGTCGAGCCCGGTGGCGTCGGGCAGCGAGAGGTCGAGCAGCACCGCGTCGAAGCGCTCGGCCGCGAGCCGCTCGAGCGCGACGCCGACGCGCTCGACGACCTCGACACCGCCGGCGCCGGCGCCGACCGCCAGCCGCACGAGGTCGGCGTCGCCCCCATCGTCCTCCACCAACAGGTACCGCTCGCTGCTGATCGCGTCTCCCATTCACCCACTCCCGCCCGCGACGCCCCGATGCCTTCCTGCCGTCGCCGCGAAGGCGCTGAACTGTGTGAGGGAACTGCGCACTGTCAAGGCACGGACTTGACGCGCCCCCCCGCGGACCGAGGTTGTCTGGAACGCCGCTGCGGGGAGCGACGGGCGACCGCAGGCGCAGCGGGTCTGTGCGATGCATCGCTCGGACGGGCATGACTCCCCACCCCGTCCGGTTCCGCGTCGCACCCCCGCCGCGGCTGGAGCGCGTCCACGTCGTGATCCGACTGGCGTTCCTCCTGTCGCTCGGGTTGATCGGCTGGCCGTCGCTCGGCTGGCTGTTCTACCTCGCGCTGCCCGCGGTCGCCGCCTTGCTGGTCTCGCAGAAGGGCAGCGCACGCTACCTCGCCGAGGACGCTCCCGCGATCGCGCGCGCGCTGCGCTGGGTGGCCGCGGCGTTCGCCTACCTGTGGCTGCTCACGGACGCCTTCCCGACCGACGCGAAGGGCGGCCCCGTCGAGCTCGAGGTGGAGACGGGCGGCGCGCCGACGCCCGGCTCGGCGCTGCTCCGGTTGCTGTACAGCATCCCCGCGTTCTTCGTCCTGGCGCTGCTGTCGATCGCCACCGCGCTGCTGTGGATCGTCGGCGCGATCGCGATCCTGGCATGGGAGCGGGTGCCGGCGGTGGTCTCCGACGTCCTCGCGCTCACGCTGCGCTACCAGCTGCGGCTGATCGCCTATCACCTGTCGCTCGTCGACAGCTACCCCTCCTTCGCGGAGGCGCCGCTCACGCAGGTGCCGAACCAGGGCGCTGCCTGATGGATGGGACGCCGATCGAACGCGTCGCGCCGGCCCGCGAGCGGCGAGGTGGAGCCTCGTCCACCACCAGCATCGGAGGGATGCTCTGGTTCGGCGGGTGGCTGTTCACCGTCGGGTTCGTGAAGCTGGTGTGGTGGAAGGTCCTGCTCGCGCTCGTGCTGTGGCCCTACTTCCTCGGCACCGCGGCCCGCTGAACATCCGCAAGAGCATCGTCGAGGCCTCTCCGGGTGAGGGAGGGCAGGAGCCGTCGACGGACGCCTCGCGGGCGGCTCGACGACGCCGGTTTGCCTGCCTTGCGGTCGCGTGTTGCCGCCCGACATCCCTCGCGTGGACGTCACGAGAAAGGTCGTGGCGCTGACGCTCGGCGCTGCCGTTGTCGTCGGTGCCGAAGCGCTCGGCGGATTCGCCGGGGGGTGCGTTGACACCGATCTGGCGGAGCCCCCGCCCGCGGTGTTCGCGCTCTTCGATCCATCGACCACGCCGCCGACGATCCCGCTGCCGAACGACATCACGATGACGGCGGCGCAGCCGGACAGCGTGGCGCACTCCTCGTTCAGCGGGCCCGTCGACCGGAGCACCCTGCGGGCGGGCACCGTGATGGTGATCGACGCCACCACCTCGGCGCCCCTCATCATGGCCAGCTTCGCGCTCGACGAGATGGCGACGACGCTCGATGTGTCGCCGCCGACCGGGGGATGGCCCGTCGGCCACCGGATCGCGGTGGTGGTGCGCGGCAGCCCGGGCGGGCTGGTCGGCGCTAAGGGCGAGCCGGTGGTCGCGTCGCCGGCGTTCTACCTGGTGCGCTCGACGTCGCCGCTGGTGCAGTGCCCTGCCACCGGGCCGTGCGTCTCGACGACGCCGCTCCTGACCGCACAGCAGGCGTTCGTCCTCGAGCAGCTGCGGGTCGCGCTCGCGCCGCTGCTCGACTCGGTACAGGCGCTCGGCGTGCCGCGTAGCGAGATCGTCCTCGCCTGGACCTTCACCGTTGGCCCGCCCGTCGGAGCGACCGACGCGGGCGCACTCCCGAGAGGTTGACGAATGCGGATCGATCGGCATTACGTCTCGATCGCGCTCGCGCTGCTTCTGGCGCCGGCGATCGCGCGCGGCGGCGGCTACGAGATCGCCGAGCAGGGGGCGGCGGCGACCTCGATGGCCGGCGCTTTCACCGCCAAGGCCGACGACGCCTCGGCGATCTTCTACAACGCCGCCGGCCTGGCCCAGCTGCGCGGGCTGCACCTGTACCTCGGCGCCACGCTGGTGAACTCGCAGGTGACGGCGGATGACGCGTCGAAGACGTTCCTCCCCGAGGGCAGCGCCAAGACGGGCGTGGTCGCGCAGGTGATGCCGAACTTCTACGCCGCGTACGGGTTCAGCCCCGGCATCACGCTCGGCATCGGCATCTTCAGTCACTACGGCCTGAGCCTCAGCTGGCCCTCCGACTGGGGAGGCCGCTCGCTGGTCCGGGACGTCACGCTGCGCACCGTGAACATCAGCCCGAGCATCGCCTGGCAGGTGCTGCCGTTCCTCTTCATCGGCGGCGGGATCGACGTGATCTCGGGCTCGGCCGACCTCACGCGCACCATGGCGCTCGACGCCACGACGGAGGCGGAGTTGCGCTTCCGCGGCAACGACACCGCCATCGGCGGCAACGTGGGCCTCCTCATCGTCACGCCGCGCAAGGGCGCGATGCCGCCGATCCACCTCGGCTTCTCGTATCGCACCGGGCCCGACCTCGACTTCGGCGGCGGCCGCCTCAGCATCTCCTCGCCGATCGAGCTGTCGCAGGTGCTGCGCGACGTGCGCGCCGCGGCGACCGTGCCGATGCCCGATCGGATCGCCGTCGCCTTGGGCGTCCGCCCCGTCGACCGCCTGTTCCTCACGGCGGAGTTCGACTGGGTCCACTGGTCGGACTTCCAGAGCCTCACCGTCACGCCGACCGGCGGCTCGCTCCCGCCGCAGACCATCCCGGAGAACTGGCGCGACGGCTACACGGTGCGCGGCGCCGGCGAGGTGCTGGTCGGTCCGGTCGCGCTCCGCCTCGGCGCGGGCTTCGACTGGTCGCCGGCCGCCGAGAGCACGCTCAACCCGATCGTCCCCGACTCCAACCGCGTCTTCGTCGGCGCCGGCGTGGGCATCAACCTGCCGCGCCACCTCCTGATCGACATCGGCCTGCTCGGCGTGGACTTCCTCCAACGCACGAGCACGCTGCCGCAGTTCCCCGTCGAGTATTCGAACTGGGCGGTGTTGACGACCGTCGCGCTCGGCTACCGCGGCAAGCCCGGGCCGGCGACGCACCCCTGATCGCCCGCGGCGTCCGGGTCGAGAGCACTTCACCCTGCCCCCTGCTGCACGATCGGCACGCTCCGTCAGCCTGATCCCGTCCCGCGAGCGGCGGCCTCCGAAGTGCAGCCCCTCGGCGCATGGGAATCATCACGTGGATCCTCTTCGGTCTGATCGCCGGCGCGGTCGCCAAGGCCCTCCATCCGGGGCGTGACCCGGGCGGCATCGTCCTCACGATGCTCATCGGGATTCTCGGCGCCTTCATCGGCGGCATCATCGGCCAGGCGATCTTCGGAGCCGGCGTGACCGGCTTCAACGCCTGGAGCTTCCTGCTGGCGGTCCTGGGCTCGCTCCTGCTGCTGGTGATCTATCGCGCCGTCGTCGTCAACCGCGGCCGCCGCCGCACCGTGTGAGGTGGCGTGCGCGCTGCACCCGGCGAGAGGACATGAAGGTCCAGGACGTCATGATGAGCCCCGTCGAGACGGCGGCCGGCGACGACAGCGTGAAGTTGGCGGCGCTGCGCATGCGGGCGAGCGAGGTCGGCGTGCTCCCCGTGGTGGAGCAGGGTCAGGTGATCGGCATCCTCACCGATCGCGACATCACCGTGCGCGGCACGGCCGAGGGCAAGGACCCCGATCGGACGACGGTGCGCGAGCTGATGACCCCGCGGTTGATCGCCTGCGCGCCCGACGACGAGCTGTCCGACGCGGCGCGCCTGATGGTGGCCCACTCAGTGCGCCGGCTGCTTGTGCTCGACGCCCACGGCCAGCTCGTGGGCATCCTCTCGGTCGACGACCTCGCGGTGCTCGCGGCCGACGAGGGCGCGCCCGACGTGATCGCGCCGCCGGAGCTGGCGTCGCCGACCGGCGGGCCGCGGTAGCGTTCTACTCCCGGCGCCGCGCGATCGGGCCGAGCGTCCCCCCGGTCGCGCGCAGGTACTCGGCCGGCGCCATCACCAGCTGCGTCCCGCGGACGCCCGCCGAGACCGCGATCTCGTCGCACAGCTCGATGGTGTCGTCGACGAAGACCGGGTAGTCGCGCTTCGCCCCGAGCGCCGTGCAGCCGCCGCGGAGGTAGCCGGTGAGCGGCTGGACCTCCTTCAGCGGGACCAGGTCCACCTTTCGATCGCCGCTCAGCCGCGCGAGCGCCTTTCCGTCCAACTCCGAATCGCCGGCGATCACCGCAAACACGACGCCCGTGCGATCGCCGCGCGCCACCAGCGTCTTGAACACCTGCTCGATGGGCATTCCGATCGCGGCGGCGACGTGCGCCGCGTCGAGGTGCTCTTCGTCGACGGGATAGTCCACGAGCCGGTAGGCGATTCCCAGCCCGTCGAGGATGCGCGCGGCGTTGGTCTTCGTGGCCATTGCGCGCGCGACGATACCTCCGAATCCGCGGCCGCGTTGCACCGCCACCGTCGGGTCAGGCCGAATTGGACCCTCGCGAGGGCGGGTGCGAAGATGCGCGCCATGCCCCGACCAGGCCGACGCAAGGGCGCCTTCCGCCAGGCCACCCGACTCCTCCGGATCAGCGAGTCGCTGCGCGCGCGGCGCTTCGGGCTGCCGCTCGCCGAGCTCGCCGCCGCCTTCCAGGTGAGCGAGCGGCAGATGAGGCGCGACGTGGCCGCCCTCGACGAGGCGGGTGTGCCCGTCGAGACGACGCTCGACCCCGAGGGGCGCAGCCGCGTGGCGCTGCGCGGCGGCCCGCAGCGCGCGATCTCGCTCAGCCTCCGCCAGCGCTACGCGCTGCTCGCCGTGCGCCGCGTGTTCGACGTGCTGCGCGACACGCCGCTGTACGAGGACGTGGTGGCGATCGCCGAGAAGATGGCGGCGTCGCTGCCCGAGGAGGAGCGGCTCGACGCCGAGGGGCTCGCCGATCGCTTCCTCTTCCTGCCCGACGGCGGGACGAAGCGCTACGCCGACAAGCAGGACGTCCTCGACGCGCTCCTCACCGGCGTGCTCCGGCGCCTGCGCGTGCGCGCGAGCTACCGGCGGGCGGGCGGCGCGACCCACGAGATGCTCCTCGAGCCCTACGCGATGGTGCTCTACAAGAACGGGCTCTACGCGATCGGGCGCGGCCTGCCCGTCGAGAACCCCGACGAGGCAGCCGACCGCAAGCCGTTCGTGTTCGCCGTCGAGCGCTTCGTCGAGGCGGAGCACGTGCGCGGCACCCACTTCACGCCGCCCGCCGGCTTTTGCGCCGAGTCGTTCTTCCAGGGCGCCTTCGGACTCTTCACGGGCGCGCGCACGGAGCGCGTCGAGATCGACTTCTCACCCGAGGCGCGACCGTTCGTCGAGGCGCGCAGCTGGCACCCGACGCAGCGGCTCGCCCCGCGACGCGACGGCGGCGTGCGCCTCTCGTTCGAGGTGGCCGACGTGACGCCGGTGGTGTCGTGGGTGCTCGAGTGGGGGCCTCACGCGCGCGCCCGCGGGCCGCGCCGCCTCGTCGACGAGGTGCGCCGCCAGCTCGCGGCGACCGCGGCGCAGTACGAGTAGCCGCCCGTCGGACGACGGGGACGAGGGGAAAAGACGGATTCGAGGGGGGAGGGAAGAGAAGCCCGCGGGCGCGGCGCGTGGCCGGCCCGCGGGCTGGAACGGGAGACTACTGGGGCTCGCGCGGGTAGATCGCCTTGTACGGATTGGCGACGTTGTGCACGTTCGCGACGCTGAACTGGGCGTCGGTGCCGTGGCACACCTCGCAGCTCTCGATCGGGCCGTTCGGCCCCTGCCAGGTATTGATCTGGACATGGGCCCAGTGCGCCTCCTCGTCGTGGCAGGCGAGGCAGACGCGACCCACGGCCGCCGGGCCGCCGAACGGATCGTTCCACGCGGTGTTCACGCAGGTCTTGTTCGGGCCGCAGCTCTGGCCATAGCCGCACGGCGGGTTGTTGCCACCGCAGGCCGCGCCGCTGTCGGCGTGGCACTTGGTGCAGTTGCGCACGTCGGTCGGGAAGTTGTTGGTCGACCAGTCGTCGCCGTTGATCTCGAGCTTGCCCGAGAGCGGGATGTTGCCGAGCTGCTGGTACCCGCCGAGCTGCCGCGCGTAGTGGATCTGGTGGATCATGACGCGGAAGTCGACCAGCTGGTTCGGCGTCGGGTCCGCGACGTAGACGCACACCTTGTTCTGGCAGGCCGCGTACTTCTGGGGACCGGCCGCGCCACCATCGCAGTCCGCGTCGACGGTGCACGCGCCGGCGCCCTCGATGGCCGCCCCGATCACGCCCTGGTCCTCCGCCATGAAGCCGTGGCAGACGGGGCACTGCGCGACCGCCTGGCCATCGGCGAACTGACGGGTGTACCCGTGGTGCTCCATGGTGCGGTGGCAGCCGTTGCACGCGCTCGGCATGATCACCTGCCGCGGCTGCACGGGCGCGTCGCTCCCGTCGGAGCTGAAGCGGACCGTGGCGATGAAGTTCGAGGCGTCGCGCCAGCTCACGTTGGCCACGTTCGGCGGAGGGAGCCGCAGCGTCTCGAACGCCCAAAGGTGGACGGTGTAGCTGCCCGACGGGTTGGGCTGCCGGGTGAACTTGCCCGCCGGGCTATCCAGCGGCACCTGGCCGTTGACCGGCCAGCCCGGGTTCGCCTCGCCCGGCGCGACCGGGAAGGTGAAGGTGTAGGTCTTGGAGTTGGCGTCGTAGGTGAGGCAGGGGACCGTGGTGTTGTTCGGACCGGGGCAGGTGGCGCTCATGACGTTGATCGCGCCGCCGCCGCTCTGGAACACCGGGAACGGCTGCTCCGTCGGGCCCGCGATCGCCGCGCTGATTCCCCAATTGCCGTGATTCGGGTCATTCGCGTCGAGCACGTTCACCGCGCCCGCCTTGTTCGACAGCTGGAACTTCACCACCGGGACGTCGCCCGCCTTGAAGCTGTTGTTGGCGCCGGTGCCGCCCGAGAGCACGACGTTGGACAGCGTCACGCCATCCTTCTGCGAGTAGAAGGGCAGGTCGTGCTTGACCGGCAGCGGCGAGACGCCGTTGTTGTCCGCGCTGTGGCAGGCCGAGCACTTCGTGTCGTCCGTCTCGACGGGGTGGGTCTTTCGCACGCAGGTGCCGGTCGGCACGTCGCAGGTGGCGTACGTGCTGAATCCCAGGCAGTCGTTGTTCGACGCGCAGGAAGCCGCGGTGCCGTTCTTGTACATCGCGCCCGTGTAGGGCTTCCCGTAGTTGCGCGGCGGGTTCATCACGCCGGTGTCGAAGAACACCGCCTCGTGGCAGGTGCCGCAGGCGAGGCGCGACGGGTTCTTGAGGTACGCGTCGGTGACGTGGCAGCGCGTGCAGTCCTTCTCGTTGTTCGGCAGCCCAGGGAACTTCACGTCGGTGAAGGAGGCCAGCGACGTGTCGGTGCCGAGGCCGTACTCGGGGTGCGCCACGCCCGGATTGACCTGGTGAATGCCGCGGTGGACGGCGTGCACCTTGCGGATGATCGGGTTCGGGCTGTAGCCGTCGACGTTGTGGCAGAACTTGCAGTTGAGGACGGGCGTCTCGTCGATCGCGTAGTTGCCGTACGGGTTGCTCGCGCTCCCCTCGCTGTGCATCTCGTTCGACTTGCCCGACATCGTGCCGAGGTGACACGCAAAGCAGGACGAGGTCTGGGCGTCGCCGGTCGTGTAGGCCTCCGGCGTCGCCGTCCCGATCTGGACGTCGGCGGAGAGGAAGACCTGATCGGAGCCGTCCTTGCTCTTCACCCAGACGCCGACCTCGTAGGTGCCGGCAGCCTCGTCGCTGACCGGCGCGGTGACGAACTGGAGGCCCGTCGCCGTCGTCGTGAGGTTGGTCTGCTTGGCGTCGAGGAACTTCGGCGCGATGAGGTTCACGTAGTGGTGCTGATGGTCCATCGCCGCGCGATCGACGATGCAGTTGAGCAGCTTCGACGCGCTCTTGGTCTGCGTGGGAGCGCGCGGACCCGCCATGTAGAGGTTGAGGGTGCCGTAGGCCGAGGCCGGAACGATCCGCCCGCAGTGGTCGACCATGTCGATATTGATCGTGATCTGGTCGCCCGCCGCGAAGAACATGTTCTTCGCCGGCGGCTGGACGGTCAGCTTCACGCCGAGGCCGGGATCGACGTTCGCGTTGAGCCCGTCACAGCCGGCAGGGCCGGGAGCGCCCGCGTCGCCCTGCGGGCCGGCCGGGCCCGTCTGGCCCGCCGGACCCTGCTGGCCGGTGGTGCCGTCGTTGCCGTTCTTGCCCTGCGGTCCCGCTTGCCCGGCAGGGCCGGGGGCGCCCGCCTCACCGGTGGTGCCGGCCGGTCCGTCACAGGCGGACAGCGGCAGCACTGCGACCAAAAACAACGCCAAATTGACTTTCCTCATGGACAGACCCCTTTCCTAATGAACTCTCCGACCAGAATGCACGGATTGTTGCCGTTCTCTGACAAGGTTCCTCGCCGCACTGGTTCTGCTGACGGACGGTCTTCTATCACCGCCGATAACTCGGAGTCCAGAATTTCCGGTAACTGAACCGTCATCGGGTCGAACTCCTGTCGTTCCCGGCGCTCGTGCGTGCGCAGCGCGGCGCCCAGTTCGAGGAGATTGCCCACGGCCCCGCGGCGATTCCCCTGCACCAGCTCCCGCTCCACGTCGGCGAGCAGCGACCGGAGCGCCCAGTGCTCCCGTCGCAGCGAGGCGATCAGCCGCGAGCAGTCCGCCCTCCCCATCGCCTCGAGCGCAGCAAATACCACATCCTCCTCCGCACGCAGCTGAGCGCGCAATCGTTTCGCGAATTCATTGAAGGAGGGGCTCCAACGGTCCACGCGCCGCAACTCGCGGACTGCCGCCTCAATCAACATGACCATTGTCAAGAAACCCTTTGCAAGGCACCTCGCCGTGCTGGACATGCCGCCTCGCTCCTTCCAACCGGACCGCCGCCCCATCAAGGGTGGCAGACCAGACACATCCCGTTCCGCCCGATCTCCGTGCGCGGGTGGCGATCGGTGTATCCCGCGGGGTGGGGGTTGCCGCCGATGCCGCCGACCTTGTGGCAGGTGACGCAGACCGAGTTGGGCCCCTGGTCGTGGCACGCCGCGCACTCGGAGATGTCGCGCCGGGCGACCGGACCGTGGAACTCGGGCGACGCCGGGAACGCCCAGCCCTGCGGGTGCGGCGTTCGCGGACTGCCGGCCTGCGGCGTCAGGTTCTGCGCGCGGTGGCAGTTCTCGCAGAAGCTGGTGCCGTGGCAGCGCGCGCAGCGGGTCGGGTCGGCCCGCACCTCGATCGCGTGCCGGTCGACGAAGTCGCCGCGGTGGATGAAGTCGGAGTCGACCTTCTCGCTGTACTTGAGCTCGATCCGCATCGAGACGGTCTTGGCGTGGCAGTCGGCGCAGAACGTCTGCTCGTGGCAGTTCGCGCAGGTCGCCGACGAGGAGCGCGCGTCGCGCGGGTGCTGCTCGACCCAGTTCCCGGAGTGCGAGAACTCGGCAACCGGCTTCAGCGGGAAGCGCGCCATGCTCACGTGGCAGCGCGTGCAATTGCCGGCGCGAAAATCCTCCTCGTGATTGTGGCAGCCCCTGCATGCAGCCATCTTCGGAGCATAATCGCGGTGCCGGCTCGGGTCGGGAAGCACCTTGTGGCAGACGGTGCAATCCTGCTTCACGCGCTCGATGTGCGGCTTGTGCGCGAATCGGATGTCACGCTCCCGAACCGGATACGCGCGCGCCCGTTTCACGTCGGTATGGCACTTGACGCAATTGCCGTTGTCCTTCTCGTCCTGGTGGCACTCCATGCACTTCGACTCGGGGGGACGGAAGTTGCCCTCGATCGTCGTGGCGTCGTAGATCTCCTCGTGGCACATCCCGCAATCGACGCCATTGCCGAGGTGCTTGTCGTGCGGCACCCGGATCAGATCACCCGAGAAATTGTCCGTCACGGTCAGGGCGGCGCACGACGTGACGAGCGCGGCCGCGCCGATGAGAACGGTCCGGCGAATCACTGCTTCACCTCGCTGCCCGGCTTTCCGTCCGGCGTCGCGGCCGATTTCACTTCGTGAAAGCGGGTGCTGTAGTTGTAGACGAGCTTCGCCATCGCCTCGAGTCGCCCATTGACGAAGGGATCGACGTCGCCCATGGCGGTCAGCACGGCGTGCCAGCCCGGAGAGAAATCCCAGCCGACGGTGGCGGTGGCGGTGAGCGACCAGTCCTGACCATTGAGGGCCCGCTCGAGCAACAACCCGTCGACGTCGAGGGTCACGCTGATCTTGTCGCCCAGCCGCTGGATCCCATAGACACGCCCCTCGAGATAGCCCTTGTCCGGCAGGTGCACCACGCGCGTCTCGGCGCCCACCGTCCCCTGATTGCCGGTGCCGATGCTCGCCTTCACGCCCCCCTGGTGGCCGGTGCCCGAGTCGTCGAGCACCAGGTGGTAATCGCCGTACAGCCGCACTCGCGGCCGCGGCGTCACGGAGAACCACACGCCCGCTTCGTCGCGCGTCTCCTGCGCGAACACCGAGAGGATCGAGTTCCGCGGAAGGAACAGATCCGGCGCCACGCGGCGGAACTCGGCGGTGATGTCGAAGATTCGCCAGGGCTGCGCGGTGATCGCCGCCGTCCCCTCGGCGGTCCGCATTTCATAGAGGCTATAAAGCCAGTAGCCGGTGAAGGTGAGCTGTCGAATCGGCGACCAGCGCGCGTCCAGCGCCGCGTCCTCGCGGGCGGCCACGCCCTGGCCAAGCACGTAGATGGCCGAGGCGCCGGCTTCGGTCGTGACCGACTGCCGATAGAACAGGCGCCCGCCGGCGAGCGCGTCGCCGCGGCTGGTGGAAAAGCGCGGCGTGACCGGCACGCCGCCATAAGCCTGCAGCCCGAGCCCGCGATACAGCTTCACCTCGGCGTCCAACCCGTCCATCTGGGTCATTCGCGCCGCGCCGCCGGTGATGAACTGGCGCCCGATTCGTACCGTGATGCGCCGGTGCGCGAGCTTGCCCTCGATGTAGCCGAGGTCGAGATCCCCGCTGACGCAGGCGTTGTCGCCGAGCGAGGCGTTGGCGAACTTGCAGTTGTCCTGGTTGTCCCCGGGCGTCCCGAATGCCGCCATTCCCCAGCCCGAGAGCTGGATCCGCAAATCGTCCACGTAGGGCACCTGGAGGTCCGAGGCGAGCAGCGACACCATCTCGTACGCCGGGACGACCGTATAGGTCCGCCCGTCGCGCTCGTCGGCGTGGCCGGCGAGCAACGTGGTCGAGGTGGCGTCGATCGTGTCGGCGCCCGCCGGTGCGGCGGCGGCGACGAGCAAAAGCGCGAGGCCGCTACGGCGCGACATCGATTGTCCCATTGATGTGCGTGCTGCTCTCCATCCCCGCGGCGCCGGTAATCAGGATGTCGCCGTGCGAGTCGATGGTCTGGGGATGGCAATCCGCGCAATGCTGCAAGCCGGATTGGAATGCGATCGCCTTCCACTTCGCGCCGGGCGCGTGGGCGGCATTCTGCGGCGGAATCCCGTGGCAGGCGCCGCACTCGGCCTGCGGGCCCCCGCCGGTCCACAGCGGGGAGTGATTCAGCGTCGACGTCTGATCGGTGCCGATCTTCGCGCCGCCGCCGTGGCAATAGACGCGCGAGCAGGTCCCCGCGTCGTGGTCGAAGGCGGGCTGCGCGCCGTCCTTGAATGCGAGGCTCGTCGACGCGATCGCCGCCGGGAAGAGCTGCGCCGGCAGGTCGTGATCGATGTGGCCGGGGTCGGTGACCCTGGTCGGCACGGCGTGGCAGTCGCCGCACGCCACCGGGCCGCGCAGCCGGTGCGCGCCGAGGTGGGCGTCGTGCGCGCCGACGGAGATCAGGCCGGGATCGGTGCGACCCTGGAGATCGCGCGGCGGCGAAGGGTGATTGGGGCTGCCGTGGCAGGCCCAGCAGGTGCCCGACTCGTCGCCGAGCGAAATCTTCCCATCCACGTGCCGGGAGAGATCGACCAGCGTCGGCACCGTCGCCCCGGGCGTGGGCGGCGCGGCGACCTTCGGATGGCACGTCCAGCAGGTGGTCAATTTGTGGTTCGACGGCGGCAGCCCGTGACACGATCCGCAGGTCGCCTCGCCCGAGCCGCCATTCCATCGGGGCGAGTCGTTCTTCGCGTTTTCGTCCCCGAAGGCGCCGCCGTGGCAATAGACGAACGAGCATTTCCGCGCCGTTTGATCCCAGCCCGGCGGCCCCTGTCGCGGCACGCTCGAGAAGCTCTGCCCGGCGAACGCGCCGAAGGGCACGATATCGACACCGGCGGGCGGCCCGGCGACGCCGCCGTCGGCGTCATAGGCGGGAATCACGCCGCCGTCCGCGTCGAAGACATGGCCCACGTCCGTCCAGGCCATCGGCTTCACGTGGCACTCGCCGCAATCGAACGGGCGCGCGAACGCCCCGCCCTTCACGTGCGTCTGGTGCGCTCCGGTCGCCGGCGGCTGGCCGTGGCAGGTCTCGCAGTCGGTCGGACCCTTGTCGTGGCACTGGAAGCACGACCCCTTCGCCGCGCCGCCTTTGAAATCGTCGCCATGGCACTTCTGGCAGAGACCGAGGTCGTAGCTCAGCGTCGGAACCGCCCGCGCGTGAAAGTCGACGGAGTCGGGATTGGCCCAGCCGGCCGGATGGACCGGAGTGGGCGCGATGGCGAGCTGGCAGTCGACCACCCATTTCTGGACGGCGGCGAACAGGGCCGGATCCGTCGCCGCCTGGTGCGTCGGATCAGCCGTCTGCGGGTCGATCGTCTGGAGCAGCAGCGACGAGGGATCGCCCGCTACCGCGACCACCTTGCCGCTCGCCTCCTTCAATGTCGTGAGGTAGCGACTCACGTCGTAGCCGGCGGCCGGGCTCGCGCCGCCGTGGCAGCCGCTGCAGCGACGGAGCAGCTCCGGCCCGACGGCGGCGATCGGCACGCCCGCGTCGGCGCCGGCGGCCACCACGTCCTCGCCGAGCGCCTTCCAGGTCACGCGGCACACGCGCGTCCCGAACTCGTCGGGCCGCTCGCTCGCGCAGCCTCCCTGCAGGCTCGCCAGGAGCGCGGTCATGGCAAGGCACCTCGTGGGCGAGGTCATCGACGTCGCTCCACCGCTCACCGGGAATACGGAGGCACGTAGGGGTTCGAAATGGCGTGCACGCGGGCGACGGCGAACTCGGACGCCGGGCCGTGGCACACTTCGCAGGTCTCGATCGGCCCTGCGTTGCCTTGATAGGTATTCAGGGCGATGTGCGCGAATGCGGGGGCGGTGTCGTGGCAGGCCCCGCACACCTTGCCCGACGGATTCTGCCAGGCGACGTTGGTGCAGGTGCCGCCGTTGCACGCCTGGCCGATCCCGCACGGGGTATTGGCGTCACAAGCTGCCCCGCTGTCGGCGTGGCACTTCGTGCAATTGCGCACGTCCTGCGGGAACAGGACCCAGGAGTAGTCCGACGAATTGATCTCGAGGCGGCCTGCGTAGGGGATGTTGTTCGCCTCCTTGTAGCCGCCGAGCTTCCGCGCGAAGTGGAGCTGGTGCATCATCGCGCGAAACTCCACCAGCTGCCCCGGAGTGGGGTCCTTCGTCGTCACGCAGGTGTCGGCCGTCCCGTCGTTGTCGGTGTCCTGGCAGGCCTGCCATCCGGCGTTGAATCCCGTGCAGTCTTTCGCCTGCGTCGGGGTGGTGCACTTCGCCCCGAGCGAGCCGACCACGCCCTGGTCCTCCGCGCCGATGGTGTGGCAGGTGGGACAGCCGAGGAACGTCATGTCCGGCGTCGCCTGGCGACTGCCGCCGTGGGCCTGGAGGCGCACGTGGCAGCCATTGCACGCCGACGGCATCACCAGTTGCCGCGGCTGCTGCGGCGCATCGCTCCCGTCGGGGCTGAACCGCACCGTCGACAGCCAGCTCGAGAAGTCGCGCCAGCTCGCGTTGGCAACATTCGGCGGCGCCGGGCGCAAAACCTCGAAGACCCACAGCCACAGCGTATAGGTGCCGGCGACGTTGGTCTGCCGCGGCACGGTGAGCGAATTCAAGGGCGGCTGCGAGAGCACCGGCCAGCCCGGCTTCTGCTCGTTCGGCGCGATCGGGAAGGTAAATGTGTAGAGCCCCTTGTTGGCGTCGAAGGTGAGGCAGGGAACCGTGGTGTCGTTCGGCCCCGGGCAGGTGGCCGACTTCACGTTGATCGGCGAGCTCCAGATCGGCTCCGGGTTGTCCGTCGGGCCGGCGAGGGTGACGTTGGCCGACCAGTTGGCGTAGTTCGGATCATTGGGATTGGTCAGCGCGTTGACCACTCCCGCCTTGTTTTCCAGCTTGAAGGTGATGACCGGCACGTCGCCCGGCTTGAAGCTGCCGTTCGTCCCGCTGCCGCCGCCCAGCACCACCGACGAGACCTTCACTCCGTCGCTCTGCGTGCGTTGGGCGATGTCGTGCTTCACCGGCAGCGGCGACAGGCCCTTGATGTCGACGGTGTGGCAGACCGGGCACGCCACATCGTTCTTCAGCTGGGGGTGTGTCTTGCGCTGGCAGGTGCCGCTCGGCACGTCGCAGGTGACGAAGTTGCCGAACCCCGCGCAGTCGGCGTCGCCGGTGCAGCTCACCGCGGTGCCCGCGGCGTACATCTTCCCCACATAGGGCTTTCCGAAATTGCGCGGCGGATTGAGCGTGCCGGTGTCGAAGAAGACGTTGTCGTGGCAGGTGCCGCACGCGAGCCGCGTGGGCGCCGTGAAGTAGGTGTCGGTGACGTGGCACTTCGTGCAGTCGCGCTCGTGGCCGGGCAGCGACGGGAAGGTGACGTTGGTGAAGTCCGCGAGCGAAGGGTCGGCGGCGAGGCCGTACTCGGGGTGGGCCACGCCGGGCGCCATCAGGTTCGCGCCGCGGTGGACGGCGTGGACCTTGCGCACGATCGGATTCGGGCTGTAGCCGTCGAGGTTGTGGCAGAGCTTGCAATTGACGACCGGCGTTTGATCGATCGCGTAGTTGCCCATCGGCGACGAGGCCGAGGGCATGATGTGCATCTCGTAGGACTTGCCCGAGATCGTTCCGAGGTGGCAGCTCCAGCAGGCGCTGGTCTTCTCGTCGCCGGTGGCGAAGCTCTCGACCGTCGCGGTGCCGATCTGGACGTACGCGGTCTCGAGCGCCTGCTGCACGCCGTCCTGGCTCTTGGCCAGGACTCCGATGGTGTACGTGCCGGGCGGCTCGTCGCTGACGGCGCCGGTGGTGAAGACGAACCCATCATTGGCGGGCGCCAGGTTCTCCTGCGCGGGGTCGGCGAAGCTCGGCTTGACGAGGTTGACGTAGTGGTGCTGGTGATCGGCCGCCATCCGATCGGTGACGCAGTTGAGGAGCTTCGAGGCCGTCTTCGTCACCGTCGGGGCGCGCGGCCCCGCCATGTACAGATTGAGGGTGCCGAGCGTGGACGGGTCGATCGGCCGCTGGCAATGATCGACGAGCGTGATCGCGATCTGGAGTCGCTCGCCGACGTCGAAGTACATCCCATTCTTCGGCGCGGCGATGGTCAATGTAGGATGGAGCGGTTCGCCGCCCGGCGGGACGTCACAGCTACCGACGGGCCCGGGCGGTCCGGGTGCTCCCGCGTTGCCGGTGGGCCCAGGGGCGCCCTGCATTCCATTGGCCCCGCTTTTCCCATCGCCGCCGTTCATTCCGTTCGGCCCGGGATCGCCCGGATCGCCCTTTGGTCCCTGTGGACCTTCGCATGCGCCGAGGAGGAGCGTAGCGGTCGCAAGCCAGATCAGTCGATTCTTCATTCCAATCTACGCCCTGCACCAGCGCATGGCCGGCGCGCAATGCGAAACGCCTACCGTCGCAGAGTCGGGCCCAGCGGCGTCCGGCGAAGGACACCGCCGGGCCCTTTGGAGGTGAACCTACTTCAGGCCCCCTTTGATAAATGCGGCGAGCCCCTTGGCGTCGTCGGCGCTCAATCCCTTCTCCTTGAAGGCCGGCATCTTCTGCTTGCCGTCGTCGCCCTTCTTGCCATCCAGGATCATGCTGGCGATGCCCGCCTCGTCGAGCTTGGTCACCGTGAGGTCCTTGATGCCGAGCTTCTTGCCCATGGCGGTCGCGCCCTTGCCGTCCTTGCCGTGGCAGCTCGCGCACTTCTTGTTGAAGGTGTCGTTGTCCGCGCGCGCCGGCAGCGCGAGGCCGGCGACCGCCAATCCGAGGAACAGGGACTTCGAGGTGAGGGTCATTTCGTTTCTCCTTTGTTGTCTTTTGTGCCGCCGGCGCTTTCGGGCGGCGCCACGTTGAGCGCCGCGAGGACGTGCCGCATCTCCTCGCCGGTGAGCGACGGCCAGCGGACCTCGAGGTCACGCATCCGCTCGAGCATCGTCGGGCCGTGCATCCACAGCGCCTGCGCCACCGTCACGGGCGTCGCCCGGTTCCGGTACTTGTCGAGGTCGGGTCCGGCGCCTTTTCCATGGCACTGCACGCATCCCTTGTCCCGCAACAGGGCCGCGCCCTTCTCCGGAGAGCCGGGCTCGTCGGCGTAGGTCGCCGCGAACAGGTAGGTAATGACGTGCGCCATCTCCTGCGGCGTCAGCACCGGAACCTGGATGTTCCGGCTCGCCATCGCGGCCCGCATCTTCTCCACGCTGTTCCACGCCTTGATGGCGATTCCGGTGAACGAGGTCTCCCAGCCCTTCCGTCCCAGTTCGGGGCCGACCTTGCCCCCGACTCCATGCACCGTGTGGCATTGGATGCAGCTCTTCTCCCGGAAGAGCTTCTCCCCGAGCGCGGCGTCGCCCGGATCGAGCAGCTCCGCCTCGCCGGTGGGCGACATCGAGCGGATGTAGCTCACGATGTCCACCAGCTCGCTCGCGCTGAGCGACGGCTGCGGGATGTTGCGCGCGCGCATCGCCTGCACCATCTGCGACGCGTGGTCGAACATCAGCTTGGCCCACACCGCGGGATTGCGGAAATGGGCCCAGCGGCGCAGATCCGGGCCTACGCCATTGCTCTTGTCGCCGACGGTGTGGCAGGTCGCACAGCGCTTCTCCTCGAGCAGGCGCCGGCCATTGTCCGGGTCGCCCGGCTCGTCGATCGCGCGCACGAACGAGAGGTAGGCGAACAGGTCGGCCATCTCGGCTTCATTGATGGGGACCTGGGGAATGCGCTCCTCCTTCATCTTCCCCCACATCCGCGGGATGTGGTTCCACAGCGCGGCGGCCAATTCGGCGTCGGTGAGCGCGCCGGCGTGGGTGCGCCCGAGGTCGGGGCCGACCTCGCCGCCGTGCCCGAAGACGGCGTGGCAGCGCGCGCACGACTTGGCCACGAAGACGTTCCACCCGCGCCGCACGTCGCCCTTGGCGGGCGCCTTCGCCGCCGGCGGGGCGTCGGCCGCGCCGGCCGGACTGGCCAGCAGCGTTACGCCGAGAAAGAGGTTCGCAGCGACGAGCGAGATGGACTTTCGACGGATCACGACGCCGCCTCCTGGCGCTCGGGCTCATCGGACGGAAGGTAGGAGTGCACCCGCTCGCTGACCTCCTTCACCGCCAGCTCGCGCCCTTCCTGGATCTCCCAGATCGACACGATCGGGAACAGCTTCGTGAAGCACATGTAGGCGAGGATGAACAGCGCGCTCTCGCCGGCGAAGATCCCCCACTCCACCCAGGTCGGGAAATAATGGGCGTGGGTCCCGGCGAGGCGCGGATTCGACAGCGACGGGACGACGATCGTCCAGCGCTCGAGCCACATACCGATGACGACCGGGATCGACGCCATGACGGTGCCGGTGACGGTGCGCCACTTGCGATTGGAGAGGATGGTCAGTGGGATGACGAAGCAGCAGACCACCATCGTCCAGAACGCCGGCGCGAAGGGTCCCCGGATCTTGTCCCACAATACCGCCATGTGGGCCGGCTCGCCGCCGTAGAAGGTGACCAGGTACTCGCAGACCATGAAGTAGAACCACAGCAGCGCCATGATCAGCAGCAGCAGGCCGAGGTAGCTGAAGTGGATTTGCTTCAGGTAGTTCTCGAGGTGATAGACCTTCCGGATCAGCGCCATCGCGAGGATGAGCGCGGCGATTCCCGAGAAGATGGCGCCGCAGACGAAGAACGGTCCGAAGATGGCGGTGTGCCACATCGGCTGGATGGTCATCGCGAACACGAACGACACGACGGTGTGGACCGAGACCGCGATCGGAATGACGATGACCGCCATGATCGAGATGAGCACCTCGAGGATGCGGTGCTGGCGCGGCGAGCCCTTCCAGCCGAGCGCCAGCGTCCGATAGAGGGCGTGGCGGACGCCGGTGGTGCGGTCGCGGAGGATCGCGATATCGGGAATCAATGGCAGGAACAGGTAGGTGGTCGAACCGAACAGGTAGCAGGTGACGCTGCAGACGTCCCACAGGAGCGGCGACTGGAAGCGACCGAATTTGATGACGGGGATGATGTTGAGGAGCCGGTCCGGGCGCCCCATGTCGATGAGGATGCTGCCGACGCCGAAGATGATCACCATGACGGTGATGACCTCGGCCGATCGCGTGATGGCGCGCCGCCATTCTGCCTTGGCGATTCGGAGGATCGCCGAGATGAGGGTGCCGGCGTGCGAGATGCCGATGAAGAAGACGAAGTTGGTGATGTAGACGCCCCAGTAGACTGGCCGGTTCAGGCCGGTCACGCCGAGGCCGTACTTGAACTGGAAGAGGTAGGCGTAGACGCCGAATGCGCCGATCATGAGGAGGACGGCGGCCATCGCCCAGAAGCGCCAGGTCGTTTCGAGGACGGGCTTGAGGAGGGCCGCGTCCTGCGTGAGGCTGTGCGCCCCGCCCTCGTGCTTCGGGGTTTCGGCCGCCGCCTGCGCTGCGTCCTCGCGGGTCAACAGACCGTCGGCAGTCATGGTGGTCATTCTCCCTCCCGGAGGTAGAAGACTTTCGGCTCGGTCCCGAGGTCTTCGAGGAGCCGGAACGAGCGCGGCGAACGGGCGAGCTGCGCCACTTCGCTCCGCGGGTCGTCGAGATCGCCGAAGAACATCGCCTTGGTGGGGCAGGCTTCGACGCACGCGGGGAGGTATTCGCCCGGGCGCAGCTCGCGCTTCTCGGCCGCCGCCTTGTCACGCGCCTTCTGGAGCCGGTGGTGGCAGAAGCTGCACTTCTCGACGACGCCCCGCGGCCGCACCGAGACATCGGGGTTCAACGACTGCGAGAGCTGCTCCGGCCAACGCGGCGGATACCAGTTGAAGTAGCGCGCCGTGTAGGGGCAGGCGGTCGTGCAGTAGCGGCAGCCGATGCAGCGGGCGTAGACCTGCGCGATGATGCCCTCCGCGCCGATCGCGGTCGCGCCCACCGGGCAGACCTTGATGCAGGGCGGTTTGTCGCAGTGCATGCACGGGCGCGGAATCAGGCGCAGCTTCACGCGCGGATATTCGCCTTCGACGTTCGGCAGGAGCTCCATCCAGCGGATTGAGCGGTCCTGCGCGGCCGACTGCGGCGTCGGCGGCGGGATGTTGTTTTCCGTCTGGCAGGCGGTGGTGCAGCCTTGACAAGCGTCACAGCGATCGAGGTCGATCACCATTCCCCAGCGGGGTCGTGCTTTGGCGTGCTCGGTCTCGTTCATTTCCCGACCTCAAGCCTTGCGGACACGGACCCAGCCGGCGCCCCAACCGGAGACGCCCGTCGGGTCCTTTCGAAGCGCGACGAGGGAGCCGGCGGAGGCGCCCATCGCCCGGCGGCAGATCTGGCCGGGCGCGCCGCCCGGGCCGAGAGGCATGGCGGCCACGCCCGGCCGGATTCCCGGATAGACCTTCACGCGCGCCTCGACCTCGCCGTCGGGTGACTGCACGATCACGCCGGTGCCGTCGGTGAGGCCGAGCGCGTCGGCGTCGGTGGGCGACAATTCGACCCACAGGCGCCACGACTGTTCCATTTCCTTTCCCAGGATGTCCTGCACGAACGGCAGCGGTCCGGCGTGGTCACCGTAGGCCGCCAGGAGCGGATAGAGGTGGAGGCGGAACGGGTATTCCTGGTGGAGCCGTTTTTCGGGGTCGGCCGACGCGGTCGGAGTGCCGTCGCCGACGCGCACCACCGACGGGCGGGCGGCCGTCGCCGGATCGTAGGCATTGGCCAGCTGCTGGAATTCGAACTTTCCGCTCGGGGTGCGCAGGACGCGCCCGCGCTCGCCGAAATCGTAGGACGGATCCCACCAGCCGCCGCGCTCCTCGAGCTTCGACCAGAATCGATCGAAGCTGCCGAAGTCGGAGGCGCGCCAGCCGCTCTGTTCCATCGTCTCGACCCACGGCTCCGCCTCGGAGACGTCGAAGATCGCGCCGCGGCCGGTCTGATGGATCCCGGCGATGGCGAGCTTCATCACCTCCGGGAAGTCCTTCCACGGCAGCGCGCCGCCCGTCGCGCCACCGACGCCGCGGGCGATCTCGGCGAGCGTCTCGCCGGCGTGCCGCGTGTCCTGTTTCGGGGGCAGAAGGGGCCGCCGCAATCCGAGGACGGGATATCCCCCCGAGGTGTAGGTCGCGTCGTCCTGCCAGCGCTCGAGCCAGGTGTGATCGGGCAGCACGAGATCGGCGCGGCGCGCCGTCTCGTCGAGGAACGGAGAGAGGCTGACAATGAAAGGAATGCGGCCCAGCGCCGCCTTCGCCTTGTCGCCGCCACCGAGCGCGGCGAGCGGGTCCGCGCCGAGCACGATGAGGAGATTGATGGGATATTGCCCGCGCCCCTCGATCCACGATTGAAGGTCGGCCAGGCCGGAGGCGCCCCCATTCCCCGCCAGCGACGGCATCGCCGCGCCGCGCTTGCCCGCCTCGTCGGCCGGCGTCGCCGGCAGCGGCGCGAAGGGCACCGGCGGCGGGGTGAGCGTGCCGCCCGGCGCATTGATCGCGCCCACGACGGCATTCAAGGCGTGGATCGCCATCCGCGCCTCGACCGCCTGCGCGCCCGGGCCGACGCGGTCGTCGCCGATGGCCACCGCGGGCCGCGTCGAGGCGAAGCGGCGCGCCACCCGGATCAGCGTGGCCACCTCGATCCCCGTGCGCTCGGCGACCGCCTCGGGGTGGTAATCACGGAGGACGATCCCTCGCAGGGCGTCGAACCCCGTGCCCCAGCGATCGACGAAATCGCGATTCTCCAGCCCTTCGCGGAGGATGAGGTGCATGAACCCGAGCGCGAGCACACCCTCGGTGCCGGGCTCGATCGGGATCCACTCGTCGGCGTGGGCGGCGCCGACGGAGAGTCGGGGCTCGATTTGCACGACGTGCACGCGCTTCGACTTGCGCGCCCGCCGTGCGAGGGCGTAGCCGCGGCCGGCGCCGACGGGCGAGGCCGCCCCGTCCAGCCAGCCGGATCCGAATGCGAGGATGAAGCGGGCATTTTCGAGGTCGTAGGAGACCGGCCCGGAAATCCCTTGCAGCGCGCGCACCGCCTCGGGAGCGCGGTCATCGGTCCAGGCGCGGCCGTCGACGTGATGGGGCGAGCCATAGGACTCGAGGAAGCGCGCCGCGAGCTGGCTCTCGAGGCCGCGCGACCCGTCCACGATGGCGACGGTGTGCGAGAGGCCGCGGTCGCGCAAATCGCGCAGACGCTTCGACACGTCGCCGATGCCGTCGGCCCAGGTGGTCGACTTGAAGTCGCCCGAGCCCGCGGCGCCGGCGCGCCGCATCGGGCCGCGCAGGCGATCGGGGTGATAGAGCGTGTGCGCCGCCGCGAGGCCGAGCGGGCACAACCCTCCCCGATTGATGGGGTGCAGTGGATTGCCGGAGATGCCGACCAGCCTCTCCTCGACGATCCGGGCGCGCACCCCGCAGCCGCCCGGACAGGCGCCGCAGGTGGAGACCAGCCAGGTTTCCTTGAGGCCCGAGCGCGGGGGGCTGGCCAGCGGCGCGTCGGGGTCGACCGGCTGGTCCGGCGTGCGACAGCCGATGAGGGAGCCGACGGCCGCGGTGGCGGCGGCCGATTCCATCACCTGCAGGAATTCGCGGCGATTGAGCGTCATGGCACCTTGCCCTCCGTCCCGCCGGACAAGCGACGATTCGCGGCGATCATTTCCTGGTCTCCTCCCTTAGGGCCCGCGAATGGACAACTCGCTCGCCCTCGCGGTCGATCCATCCCGACCGGCACACTTGTCGGCCATCGGCCTCCCCATCCTTCGGTGGGGCCCCAGGCTCCTCGGTCAAATCCAGAGAGGATTCTCCCTCGTCGCGCCTCGTCGGATCGGGCGCCTCGACCGTGATCATCGATCGACTCGTTCATTCGCGGGCCCTTACCGGTGGCACGTGGTGCAATCCGTGGAAACGCCGCGTTCGCGATGGCAGTTGATGCAATCGGTCATCGTCAGCGCGACGAGCGGCGCCGGCGGCGGGCGCTTCTGGTTCTTCATCAGGCCATGGCATCGCTCGCAGGCGATTCCGCCCGATTGCACGTGCCGGCGATGGGTGAAGAAGACGTGACTCGGAATGGAATAGAGGCGCTGCCAGACGAGCGGCCGGTTCGCCTTCACCGCCTCGACGACCTTCTTCTCCTCGTCGGAGGTTCCGTTCGCCTCTGCATGGCAGTCCGCGCAGTCCGAGACCGTCGGCAGCCCCGCCACCTGGCCCGTCATCGAGCCGGCGTGGCAGTTGTCGCAGCCAATCTGTAATTTGTTCACGTGGACGTCGTGGTTGTACCCGACCGGCTGGTGGACCTCGCTGCCGCAACCGGCGAGAATCGCCCACAGCGGAATCAGGGAGCGAACGCCCCGGAGGTAATCGAATGCCATGTTCAGCCTTCGCTCCCATCGATGCTGCGTTGGAGTTCCCGGATCCACATCGCCTGCACCTGCTGGAGCCGGCGCCCCACCACCTCGGTCAGGCGCTCGATCACCGCCAGCCCGGTCTCCGCCTCTTCGTGGCAGAGCGAGCCCAGCGCCTCGCCGGAAAACCGCAGAAGCCGGCTATTCTCGACGGCGCGGGCGCTCATCGTCAGGACGTGCGGCCGCACCAGCGACGACCAGGCGAGCGTGTCCCCCGAGCCCGCGGTCTGGATCGCGATCTCGCGGGGGGCGCCCTGGATGTGGAAGGGGACGGAGAGATCGACCTTGCCGCGGTCGATCAGATAGAGCCATTTCGCCGAATCACCGAGACGGAAGAGGAACTCCCCTGCCTTGACGACGATCGGCTCGCCGATACGGGCGAATCGCTCCAGCTTGCCGTCGGGGACGCCGGCGAAGATGCCGCGACCACGCAGTGCCTCCGCGGGGACCATTTAATTGTGCTCCTCGGGCGAGAGCGGCGGCTGCCTCGCTCCCTGCCATTCGCCCCTCGCGCGCACGGCGTGCAGGCTCTCCTCCGACGGGTCGTCGACGAATCGCGCGACGGCGATCGTCTCTGCGCGAATGCGTTGCTCCAGCTGGAAGAGCAGGTCGGTCACCCCCGGCCGCCGCTGTGGCGCGCCACAGGTCGGGCACCGGTCTTCGAGGGGCTCCGGGAGGCGATCCTCGGGGGCACGCGCCCCCGCCGTTCGCAGGGCGCGGGCCCGCTCTTGCTCGTTGGTCAAGAGCCCTGAGGCGAGGGCGAATAGCATCCCTCCGAAGAGCGTGATGGCGAGAATCACAAACACAGCGCCCATGAGGTCACCTCCCTTGCGGCACGTCGCTGGCACACTAGGGCAGCATGTGTGCCACGCAGGGCAGTTTCCAAAAGACGCGTAGAATCAAGGAGTTGTCGTCGTGCAGGGGAGTTGGAACGAACTGCCAGATCTGTCGGATTCGTCAGGTCGTGGTGACGGCCAATTCGTAAACCCGTCGAATTTACCGGGCTTTCCGCCATGACAAGGGCGACTGACCGGCCCGACCAAAAACGTCAGAGTCCATTGCGGATTTTTCCGCCTTGGATGGATCGGTTGACGATTTATTTCGCCGGCGGCGCGGCGATCATCGTCGTGGCCACGCTCACGCTCGGGCTCTCGATCATCGGAGCGCGCCATTACCAGACGCTGCTCGAGGGGGCGCGCGGGGAGGCGCTCCGGCGGGCGGAGCTGGTGCGGGTGGCGCTGGAGCAACAGATGAGCGAGCAGCACCTGCCGCCGATGCGAGCGGTCACCCGCCGGCTGGTCGAGTCCTTCGCCTCGCAGCCCGAGCTGGAGCGCGTGATGGTGCTCGACCGCACCGGGCGCGTGAAGGTGTCGAGCGATCCCTCGATGATCGACGTGCAGCTCCCCCGGGACAGTCCGAGCTGCATCTCCTGCCACGCCCTCCGCGCGAGCGAGCGCGCGAACTCGATGATCGTCGACTACGGCGATGGCGCCGTGATGCGCGCGGTGCAGCCGATCTACAACCGCCCCCCCTGCTACCAGTGCCACGATCCGGCGAGCCGCATCAACGGCATCGTCATCGTGGACGTCTCGACGGCAGGGATCCTCCGCGAGGTGGCGCGCGACCGCCGGCGCATGATGCTGGTGACCTCGGTGCTGTGCCTGGTGCTCCTCGCCGGGATCGGCCTGCTCGTGCGCAACCTCGTGCTGCGGCGCCTGCACCGCCTGATGGTGGCGACCCGGGCGCTCGGCGCGGGCGACCTCGAGCGGCGCGTGAAGGTCGAGGGCAACGACGCGCTGTCGACGGTGGCGGTCGAGTTCAACGAGATGGCCGACGCGGTGAGCCGGCTCCTGCGCGAGGTGCGCACGCAGGAGAGGCGGCTCGCCAACGTGATGGACAGCGTCGATGATGGGCTGGTGGTGCTCGACGACGCGATGCGCGTGCGTGCCTTCAACGTCGCCTTCGCGCGGCGCTTCCGCATCGAGCACGGGACGATGCTCGGCAACCCCTGCCAGGCCATTCCCGGGCTGCCCTCGGGGTGCAACTGCGGGGACGGCTGTCCGGCGCGGCGCTGCTTCGCCACCGGCGAGCTGCAGCGGGCGCTCCGGACGCGCGTCGGGGTCGAGGGCGAGGAGCGGATCGAGGAGGTCTACGTGTCGCCGGTGCTCGGAGAGGGCGGCGCCGTCGAGCAGGTGGTCGAGGTGTGGCGCGACATCACCGACCGCAAGAGCACGGAGGCGCGCGTGGTGGAGTTCGACCGGCTCGCGTCGCTCGGCATGCTCGCCTCCGGCTTCTCGCACGAGGTGAACACGCCGCTCGGGTCTATGCTGGCGTGCATCGACGCGATGCTGGAGCAGCTCGACGAGGCGGCGTCCTCGGAGGTCGCGCGCGTGGAGCTGCGCGGCCACGCGCACGTCATCCGCTCGGAGATCCTGCGCTGCAAGGGGATCACGCGGCAGTTCCTCCAGCTCTCGCGGGGCGAGAAGATCGCGCCCGGCCTGCTCGACCTGAACCGCGTCGTCGAGGCGGTGCTGCCGATCGTGGCGCCGACCGCGCGCGCCGCGGGCGTGACCCTCTCGTTCGACTCCTGCCCGCGCGCCCGCGTCCTCGCCAGCGACGGGGCGGTGCAGCAGGTTCTGCTCAACCTGATGATCAACGCGGTCCAGGTGTCGTCGCGCGGCTCGTCGGTGGCGGTGAGCAGCCGGTGCGGCGGCGAGGGCGTGCAGCTGCTCGTCGAGGACCGCGGCTGCGGCATCCCGGCGAAGGACCGCAAGCGGATCTTCGAGCCCTTCTTCAGCACGCGCCCTCAGGGCACCGGCCTCGGCCTGTTCGTCTCGCTCGGGCTCGCCCGCAACTGGGGCGGCGACATCCGCGTCGAGAGCGAGGAGGGTCAGGGCTCGACGTTCTACGTGAACTTCCCGGCGTTGGAGGACTGCGATGGATGGAGCGAGACTGCTTCTGGTTGACGACGACGACACGTTCCGCACGGTCGTCGCGAGGCAGATCGCCCGCGCCGGGCACGAGGTGGAGACGGCCGCGACGGGGACCGCGGCGCTGGAGGCGCTCGCGCGCTCGGAGCCCGAGGTGGTGCTGCTCGATCTCCGGCTGCCCGACCTCGACGGGATGGAGGTGCTCGAGCGGATCCGGCGCGAGCACCCGACGGTGGAGGTGATCGTGCTCACCGGCCACGGGGCGGTCGACACGGCGATCCGCGCGGTGCGGCTGGGCGCCTACGACTACCTCGAGAAGCCGAGCCCCGTCGCCGTGCTCGACGTGGCGGTGCGCAAGGCGCGCGAGCACCGGTCGCTCCTCGAGAGCAACGTGATCCTGCGCTCGGGCCTGACGCCGCCCGATCGCGGCGCCGAGTTCTGCGGCAAGAGCCCGGCGTTCCAGGAGCTGGTGCGGCTGATCGAGCGCGTGGCGCAGACCGACTCGTCGGTGCTCGTCGTCGGCGAGACGGGCGTGGGCAAGAGCGCGGTGGCGCAGCTCATCCACTCGCGGAGCCCGCGCAAGGCGCAGCCGTTCGTCGTCGTCGATTGCGGCGCGCTGCACGACACGCTGCTGCAGAATGAGCTGTTCGGGCACGAGCGCGGAGCGTTCACCGGCGCCGGCTCGCTCACCCACGGCCTGTTCGAGGTCGCGAGCCGCGGCACGATCTTCCTCGACGAGATCGGCGACGTCAGCGCGGCCACGCAGGCGCAGCTCCTGCGGGTCCTCGAGACGGGGAAGTTCCGGCGCGTCGGCGGCACGAAGGAGGTGCAGGTGGACGTGCGCGTGATCGCGGCGACGAACCGCGATCTGAACGACCTCCTCGGTCGGGGCACCTTCCGCAAGGACCTCTACTTCCGCCTGCACGCGATCCAGGTCGAGATCCCGCCGCTGCGCGAGCGGCGGGAGGACGTGGCCGTGCTCGTCGAGCACGTGACCCGCCGCTACAACGCGCGCTGCCAGCAGGAGCGGCGCTTCTCCGATACGGCGATCCGCGCGCTCGAGCAGTACCGCTGGCCCGGCAACGTGCGCGAGCTGATCCACGAGGTCGAGACGGCGATGACCCTCTGCGACGGCTCGATCATCGGTCCCGAGAAGCTGTCGTCGACGGTGCGGGGCGCCCGCTCGGGGGGCTGGATGCCCGAGGGCGACCAGCTGGTGACGCTGCGCGAAGCGGAGAAGCGGTACATCGATCACGTGCTGCAGAAGGTGAACGGTCACCGCGGCCGCGCGGCCGACGTGCTCGGGATCAGCGAGCGCAACCTGTACCGCCGGCTCGTCGACAAAGACGAGGATTGACGCGGCCGCGGGCCGGTTGCAGCTGCCGGCGCGTGGTGACGCTGCTCGACGTGATCGAGCACGTTCCCGACGTCCGCGAGCCGGCCGTGCTCGACGAGGCGTGGCGCGTGCTCTGCCCCGGCGGTTCGCTCCTCGTCTCCACCAACACCGACCGCAGCGTCGTCGAGTGGAAGCACGACCGCCACTACAGCCAGGAGCGCTTCCGTGGGCTGTTCGTCGACCGCTTCCACGAGCTGCGGCTTGTCGGGCTGGTGCCCTACTTCCCGACGCTGCGTGCCTGGCTCGGCGCGCCCCTGGTGTGGCGCCTGTTCCGCGATCGGCTGCGGCCGTGCGACGCCGACGAGGGGCAGGTGGTGATCGGCGTGGGGCGGAAGCGGTAGCGCTCACACGGCGGGCACGAGCTCGACCATCGCGCCGCCGAGCATGAAGTGCAGCCAGCACCCGAGCAGCCGCTTGCCCTCGACGCGCGCGAGGGCCTCGGCGTAGGCCCCAAGCTGCGGCGACAGCTCGGTCGCCTTCTGCCGCCACGCCGCCTCGCCCGATCCGGGGAAGCTCTTGTGGTCGATCACCACGAGGCCGTCGCCGACCTCGAGGAGGAGGTCGATCGCGCCGGCGACGCGGCGCCGACCGGCCGGCGTCGCGACGGCCGCGGTCACCGGCATCTCGCGCCGCCAGCGCGCGCCCGGCCACCGCTCGTCCACGAAGCGGCGCAGGGCGTCGCCCGCGTCGAGGAGCGCCGCCGGCGAGAGCACCGCGAGGAGCGACGGGGCCGCGAGCAGCCGCCGCGCCCGCTCGAGGCGCTCGCCCGGATCGAGACCCGGGACGTCGGCCGCGAGGAAGGCGTGCACCGCGGTGCCGACGGTGTCCCAGTCGACGCTCTTCGTCGCGCCGAGCGGCTGGCGCCGCCCGAGGCGCACGATGGCGGCCGGCTCGAACCGCGGCAGCCCCGGCCACTCCTGCGCGGCGTGCGAGGGCCGGATCCAGTACCCCGGGCGGGGCGCGCGCTCGACCGGCCGCGCGAACCAGCGGGGCGTCTCCTCGCCGCCCAGGCGCTCCGGGGGATCGGCGCCGAGGGTCACGCGCCACACGCGGGCGGGTGCGCTGGTCGCCGATCCGTCTCGCCGGCGGAACGCGATCGGCGCCTCGCCCTCGTCGCCGGCCGGCAGCGCGAGCAGCGCGCGCCCGTCGGCGACGCGCAGCTCGTCGAGCCACGCCGTGGCCGGCTTGCCGCGGCCCGGCCGCGCCGCGAGCACGAGGTGATCGCGCGCCCGCGTGAAGCCGACGTAGAGCAGCCGCACGCGCTCGCGCTCCTCGCGCTCCGTCACGCGCTGGCCCACCTCGGAGGTGCGCGCGCTCTCGGCGAGCGGCACGTTCTTCTGCAACCCGAACGGCCAGGGCCAGTAGCGGATGAAGCGGCCGCCGAGCGGGGCGGCGGCGTCGAAGGCGGGCCGATCGCTCTCGGGGCAGACGTCGAAGGCGGTGCGGCGCTCGCCGCGGTTCAGGCTGCCCAACACCACGACGGGCCACTCGAGCCCCTTCGCCTTGTGGAAGGTGCAGAGCGTCACCGCGTCGGGGCCGGCGCCAAGGTGCTGCGCGTCGTCGCCGTCGGCCGCCAGCTCGTCGAAGCGGCGCAGCATCCCGGCGAGCGTCGCCGCCTCGCGCTGCTCGGCGCAGCGCTCCTCGTAGCCGCGGGCGAGGGCGCGCAGGGCATCGAGGTTGGCGAGCCGCTGCGCGGGATCGGGCCAGCGCACGCACAGCGCCGCGAGGTCGAGCGCCGCGATCAGGCGGTCGAGCGCCTCCGACGGCGAAAGCGTCGCGACGAGCGGCCGCAGCGCTTCGATCCGCTCGACGGTGGG
>JAJXSP010000004.1 GCA_021784515.1 Myxococcales bacterium
GCGGCGACGATCTGCTCGGCGGGCTCGGTGGTGGCAAGGGTGGAGGCGCGCAGGGCGGAGCGCAGCCGGGCGGAGCGCAGCCGGGCGGCAGCAGCCTCCTCGACCAGGTCGGCGGTGCAAGCGGGAAGGGCGGCGGCGCGAAGCCGGCGGCGCAGCCGGGCGGCGACGACAAGGGCCTGCTCGGCCAGATCAAGGGCGGCTCGTCCGGCGGCGGTGCGTCGCCGAGCGCCCAGCCCGCGGGCGGAAATTCGGCGGCGCCGCAGGGTGACGGTCCGGGTCTCCTCGACCAGATCAAGGGCGTCACGAAGTAGCCGCTCGCCCGACCATCCCCGCGAATCCCGAAGCGCCGCCCTCGATCAGGGCGGCGCTTCGTTCGTCTTCGGGCCGGGCTCCGGCGAGGCGCGGCGCGCCACCGCGGCGAGGCGCATCCCGTCGATGCCGAGCAGCGTCACCGGGAGCGCCTGGATCGCGTGGTAGATGAGCGCGAAGGCGAGCGCCCGCTCGCCGCTCACGCCGACGAGGTGCAGCGCGCCGACCGCGCCCAGCTCGAGGGCGCCGATCCCGCTCGGCGTCGAGGGCACCGCGAGCGCGACCGCCACGCCGAGCAGCACCAAAAGCGGCGTCGCGGGCGGCGCCTCGATGCGCAGCGCGGCCATGCACACGGCGATCTCCGCCACGTCGGCGAGGTGCGCGGCGAGCGTCCAGCCCAGCGCCGAGGCGAACATCGATCCGCGTCGGACCACCGCCATGCCCGCCGCGAAGCGCTGCAGCCGCCCCTCGCGCCGCTGGCCGAACCGCGCGAGCGCCCAGGCAGCCGCGAGGCCGAGCGCGCCCGCCGCCCCCAAAAGCCCGATCGCCAGGCGCACCGACGAGGGCAGCCCGCGCAGGACGAACGGCACCGGCAGCGCCAGCAGCAGCAGCGCGATCGCGTCGAACGCCTTCTCGACGAGCGACACCGCCAGCGACGACGAGATCGGCACCCCCTCGCGCGCGTCGAGCAGCCGGATCCGCACCAGCTCGCCGGCGCGCCCCGGCAGGAGGTTGTTCGCGGCGAACATCCCGAGGTCGTAGCGCACCAGGGGAAGGAGCCGGATCCGCCGCACCGGCGCCAACAGCGCGCGCAGCAGCCCCGCGCGCAGCACCACGTGACCGAGGTTGATCGCCGCGGCCGCCGCCGCCAGCAGCAGCGACGCCGCCGCCAGCGCCGCGCCGACGCGCGGGATATCGAGGCGCCGCACGAAGTGAGCACCGGCGCCGAGCACCGCCAGCGACAGCGCGGCGTGGAGCCCGAGCACGAGCCCCCGCCGCAGACGGCCGTTCACCCGCCGAACGCCGGCAGTGGCGCTCCCATCGCGGCACGCCCGTCGACGAACTCGCGCAGCCACAGCTCGAGCACGGTGAGGTTCCACAGGCGCTCGCCGTGTGAGACGCCCGCCGCGTGCTCGTCGAGCAGCCGCCGTACGTGCGCCGGATCCACGAGGCCGCGCTCCCGTGCCCGGCGATCCGTCAGCACGTCGCGCGACATCCCCGAAAGCTCGTCGCGCAGCCAGCGATCGAGCGGCACGTTGAACCCCTTCTTGCGGCGGGTGAGGATCGGCGCCGGCAGGAGGTCGCGCACCGCGCGCCGCAGCACCTGCTTGCCGCGCAGCCCGCGCATCTTGAGCGACGCCGGCAGCTGCGCCATCCGCTCCAGCAGCACGTGGTCGGCGAACGGCGCGCGCACCTCCAGGGCGTGCGCCATCGAGGCCACGTCGACCTTCGTGAAGATGTCGTCGGGCAGGTAGGTCTGCGTGTCGAGGTCGAGCAGGCGGTTCACCGCGTCGGTGGCGTCGCTCGCGGCGAGGATGCGCTCGAAGGCCCGCACCGACGAGCGGCGGCGTGCGTGCTCGCGCAGGGCCGGCCCAACGAGCCCCTCCTTGTCCCGCTGCGTGAAGTGGGCGAGGAGGAACAGGTAGCGCTCCGCCTCGCAGAGCGCGTCGTGCGCGGCGTACTCGCGCGCCGGACGCAGCAGCGCCCCGGGCAGCCGCTCGAGGAGCGCGTGGACGAGGTCCGGCAGCGGCGGCGGCAGGCGGCTCAGGCGGCGTGCCGCCTCGACGACCCCGTAGCGCGTGTAACCGCCGAAGGCCTCGTCGCCGCCGTCACCGGAGAGCGCGACGGTGACGTGCCGCCGCGCCAGCTCCGAGACGTAGAAGGTGGGCACCGACGAGGGATCGGCGAACGGCTCGCCGTACATCCGCACGAGGCGGGGCAGCACCGAGACCATGTCGGGGCGCACCACCACCTCGTGATGGACGGTGTGGTAGCGGTGCGCGACCAGCCGCGCGTAGGCCGCCTCACCCCCTTCGCCGGCGGGACGGTCGACGGAGAACGTGTGCACCGGGTGCGACGCGTGCCGCGCGAGCAGCGCCACCACCGTGCTCGAGTCGATGCCGCCCGAGAGGAACGCGCCGAGCGGCACTTCGGCCATCTCGCGCAGCGCCACCGCCTCCTCGAGCAGCGCGCGCGCCTCGGCCGCCGCGTCGTCGAGCGAGACCTGCGGGCCGGGCGCGAAGGAGAGGCGCCAGTAGCGCTCGACGCGCGGCTCGCCTCCCGGCTCGACGGTGAGCAGGTGCGCGGCGGGCAGCTTCTGGACGCCGACGAACGCCGTCAGCGGCGCCGGGACGTACTGCAGCGTGAGGTAGCGGTCGATCGCGTCGAGGTCCAGCTCGGGTTGCCACGGCAGCGCGCGCAGGAGCGCCTGCAGCTCGGAGGCGAACCACAGCCGCCCGTCGCGGTGCGCCCAATACAGCGGCTTCTCGCCCGCGCGATCGCGCGCCAGCAGCAGGCGGCGCGCGCGGCCGTACCACAGCGCGAAGGCGAACATCCCCCGCAGCCCCTCGACGCAGCGGTCGCCGCGCTCCTCGTACAGGTGAAGGATCGCCTCGCAGTCCGAGCGCGAGCGGAAGCGGTGGCCGCGCCCGGTGAGGGCACGGCGGAGGTCGCGGTGGTTGTAGATCTCGGCGTTCGCCACCAGCGCCGAGGTGCCGTCCTCGGTGTGCAGGGGCTGGTTGCCCTCGGGGCGGCGGTCGACGATCGCCAGCCGGCGGTGGCCGAGCACGCACGGCCCGTCGAGGAGGAAGCCCTCCGCGTCGGGGCCGCGGTGGGCGAGCGCATCGGCCATCGCACGCACGCCGGCCGCGCCGTCGGCGTCCGCCGTCGCCTCGCGATCGAGGAATCCTGCGATTCCGCACATGGCCGATGCTCCCTGCGGGTTATCGAGTCGGCGAGCGCCCGGCGGAAGGTCCGGCGACGCGCCTCCGTCGGACAGGGACCGGATCGGGCGGCGAACGGGCTGCGGCGCGCGGCCGTCGATCGGCTCGTCCGCGCGGCGCCGATCACCGCTCGCCGGTCGGCGCGAGCGGCTTCGCTGGCACCACCTCGTCGAAGTGCGTGTAGTCGATCACCCGCGTGCCGTCGGCGGTGATGGTGAGGATGTCGGCGAAGCGGAACCCCCACGCGATGTCGTCGAGCGAGTAGCGCCAGCGGGCGTGGATCGTCTGCGCCGAGGTCTCGTCGATGCCGCTGAACGCGAGGTAGATCTCCGCCTGCTGCGCGCGCAGGCGCTCGACGGCGCCCTCGCCGCGGAAGGGGCTGCTCTCGTCGATGGTGTGCATCGCGGTCCAGCTCAGCGTGAAGATCGAGGTGTGGTCGCGGACCAGCTTCAGCTCGAGCGGCCGCCGGATCGACTCGCCCTCGGGCGTGGTCTCGGCGATGAGCACGATCACCTGCAGCCGCGCCTCGACCACCATGTTGTGGCGGCGGTTGGCCATCCGGAACTGGAGGTGCGGCACGCCGTGGCGCGTCGGCGCCGCCACCTTCGCCGAGAAGACCACGCGCGCCGTCGGGCGGGAGAACTTGGCGAAGGCGACCCCCGCGATCATCGCCACGGTCAGCATCCCCACGAATGCCTCGGTGGTGACCACCGCGTGCGCGAAGCGCGTCGCCGGCGCCATGTTGCCGTAGCCGATCGTCGCGAGCGTCTGGACGCTGAAGTCGAAGGCGTCCTCGTACGAGCCCGGTCGCGCGTTGGCGACCGATCCCGGCTCGATCCAGTAGAGCATCGCGAAGAAGGCGTTCAGCGTGAGGAACGCCAGCCCGGCGGCGAGCACGAACTGCCACCACGGGCGCACCAGGATCGAGTGGTAGAGGTCCTCGAAGGGCGCGCGGCGGAGGCCCCGCGACTCGACTCGCGGGAAGGGGTTGTCCGCGCGGCTCAGGCGGCCTTTCTGACGGGCCATGCGCGGAGTCTACGACAGCCGCTACAACGTCGGCGGCGGTGGCAGCTTCTCGGCGAGCCCCCGGCTGCACGGGATGGTGCAGGCGGGGCCGATCCGCGCGCGCAAGGGAGCGGGGGTCAGGGCCCGATCAGGAGCAAATGGATCGAAGATCGCCGTTTGAGGCGCCCCATCCGGCGAGATTGCTTCTGATCGGGCCCTCAGCGCTCGCCTTTCGCCAGCGCCGCGCCGAGGGCCGCCAGCGTGCCGCCCTTCGCCGCGACCAGCGTCGCGGGCGCCAGCTCGTCGAGGCCCCACTCGGTCGGCCTCCCGACGGTGACCGCGAACGCGCCGCCCTGGATGCGACCGACCACGCCGAAGCCGCGCGGCAGCGGCGCGCGTGCCGTCTCCTCGACCGCCGGCGCCTTCGCGACGTTCACCTCGACGACCCCGCCCTCGCAGGTCAGCACCAGCCGGTCGCCGACGATGCGCCGCTCCAGCATCAGCACGTTCCCGAGCGGCGACTCGAAGACCGCGTCGAATCGCAGCACACGCTCGCCCGCGTGGAGCAGCCACAGCCGGTGGTCGGCGATCCGCCGCGCCAGCAGCGCGTCGCCGAGCGGCACCGCCTCGACGAAGCCGCGGTCGTGCAGCGGCTCGGTCACCCAGCGCGAGACGAGCCAGCTCCCGGGCTGGTGCGGGGTGCAGCCGAAGAAGACGCTGCGCGCACCGGCGACCTTGCAGAACTCGGTGACCGCGCCGGCGCAGTCGGCGGCGTCGCCGGGGTGGGCGAGGCGGCGGTCGCCGTTGAACACGAACTGCCCGGCCCGCAGGCGATGCACGCTGTCGAAGTGGTAGAAGCGTCCGTCGAGAGGCCATGCGAGCGCGAGCTTCTCGCCGACCTTGATCCGCGTGACCTCGTCGACGTCCTGCGGCACCGCGACGTGCGCCGCGCCGTTCGGCTCGAGCGCGAGGAACACCAGGCCGCGCGGCGTGAGCCCGACGTGCCGCAGCCCGTCGAGCCCGAAGGCGAGTCCCTGCGGGTCGGCGAAGCGCTGGGTGCAAAGGTCGGTCACGCGACGCCGCATCGTACCGCGGCGTGGGCCGGCCGCGCGACTTCGGGTATCGTTCGCGCGCGCATGGACGACCGGGATCCGATCGACGCCGACGGTGTCGCGCGCGCCGTCGCGCTGCTGGAGGCGCTCGCAACCGATCGCGGGCGCCTCGCGCGCCTCGACGCGGGAGAGCGGCGGCGGCTCCTCGAGGCGGCGGGCCGGCTGGCGCACCCGGCGCCCGACGAGAAGCGGCGCCTGCACAAGGCGCTGCGCCGCAACGATCGCGACCGCCGGCGCGCCCGCGACGGTGAGCTGCTGGCGGCCACCGCGATCCGCAACCTTCCCTCGAGCCCGCTCCGCCTCGTGGCGCAGGTGGCGCGCCTGCTGCCCGCCGCCGTCGCGGACGCGCCACGCCGGGCCGCGCCACCCAGCGAGGGCGCCGCCGCGCAGTCGCGTCGGTGGGGCACGCCTTTGCCGGGCCCCACCAGCGCGGGCGGTGCGGAACCCTCTCAGGGTTCCGCGTTCGATCATCCGCGCGAGCTCGACCGGCCGCGCGCCTGCTACGTCTGCAAGCGCCCCTATCGCCGCCTGCACTTCTTCTACGACGCGCTCTGCCCGTCGTGCGCCGAGCTGAACTTTGCGATGCGCACGCAGCGCGCGAACCTCGACGGGCGCGTCGCGCTGGTGACCGGTGCGCGGATCAAGATCGGCTACCAGACGGTGCTGATCCTGCTGCGCGCCGGCGCCCGCGTCGTCGCCACCACGCGCTTCCCGCGCGACGCGGCGACGCGCTTTTCCCGCGAGCCCGACGCCGAGAAGTGGCGCGACCGCCTCGACGTCCATGGCCTCGACCTGCGCCACCTCCCGTCGGTGGAGCGGTTCGCGCGCCACCTCGAGCGGACGCTGCCGCGGCTCGACGTGCTGGTGAACAACGCGGCGCAGACGGTGCGGCGCCCGCCCGGCTTCTACCACCACCTGCTGGCGATCGAGGAGCGGCCGCCGCCCGACGAGGCGCGCCCGTTCCTCGTGGCGCACGAGGCGCTGGTGCGCGAGGTGACCGGAGAGGCGGCGACGCCGACGGAGGCGCTCGCCGCGCGCGGGACGCCCGCGGGGCTGGTGGCGTGGCAGGGCGGGGCGCGGGCCGTCGGGCTGACCGACTCCGCGCGGCTCTCGCAGCTCGCCTGCGCCCCCGGCGACGAGGCCGGGCCGGAGGCCTTCCCGCCCGGGATGGTGGACGGCGATCGCCAGCAGGTGGACGTGCGCGCCCTCAACAGCTGGCGCATGACCGCCGACCTCGTCTCGACCACCGAGCTGCTCGAGGTGCACCTGGTCAACGCGGTGGCGCCGTTCGTCCTCGTGGCGCGGCTGCGGCGGCTCATGGCGCGCGACCGCACCGACGAGAAGCACGTGATCAACGTGTCGGCGATGGAGGCCTCGTTCTCGCGCCGCAAGAAGACCGAGAAGCACCCGCACACGAACATGGCGAAGGCGTCGCTGAACATGCTCACGCGCACCTCGGCGGCGGACTTTGCGCGCGACGGCGTGTTCATGAACAGCGTCGACACCGGCTGGGTCACCGACGAGGATCCGGTGCATCACGTGGCGCGCAAGCAGGCGGTCCACGACTTCCACCCGCCGCTCGACGCGATCGACGGCGCGGCGCGCGTGCTGGCGCCTCTCTTCGACGGGCTGCGCACCGGCCACCACGCGTTCGGGATCTTCTTCAAGGACTACCAGCCGGTCGACTGGTAGGGCACCGATCAGCGCAGCGCGAGGAGCCAGCACCCGGCGACGGCGGCGAGCGCCGAGAGGGCGAGCGCGGGCTGCGCGAGGCCGGTGACGCGGCGTCGGAGGGCGAGGGCGGCGACGAGGCCGACCGCGAGGCCCGCGCCGAGGCCGAAGAGGTGCGCGAGGACGTCCGTCTCGCGGCCGCCCGTGCCGAGCATCGCGAACAGGCCGAGCGCCGCCGCGACGGGGAGCAGGGCGCGCATCCGCCTCGCGCCGCCGGCGCGCCGCCGACGGAGTTGCAGCGCGGCGAGCGTGCCGATCGCGGCGAAGGTGGCCGTCGATGCGCCGATCGACGAGTGGCCGGCGCCGGCGTGGAGCGCGGCGTTGGCGAGGTTGCCGAGCGCGCCGCCGAGCAGCACCAGCCACGCGCCCACGCCGCTGCCGACGAGGCGCCCGAGCGCGGTGAAGAGGATCAGCACGGCGACGGCGTTGCCGCCGACGTGGACCCAGTCGGCGTGGAGGGTGAGGGCGGTGACGGCGCGCCACGGCTCGCCGTGGAGGACGCGCGCCGCGTCGCTGGCGCCGGCGTCGAGGAGGCGCCCCGGGTGGACGGCGGCCCAGGCGTGGAACACGACGAGCAGCCCGGCGGCGAGGGCGCCGAGCAGGCTGGGAGGCTCGGGTGGTGGCGGTGCGGCCCGCTCGGCGGCGCGCGTGCGGCGCTCGTCGCTGAGCTCGTCCAGCTCCTCCATCGCCCACGAGGCGTCGCGCTCGTGGACGATCACCGCCCACTGATCATCCACGAGCTCGACGCGGTGGGGGATCTCTTCGGCGAGCAGGGCGAGCTGCCACTCGTCGGCCAGCGCCTCGTCGGAGGTCACGCGGATGACGCGCTCTTCGGGCTCCATGCGGTCCCGCCCAAGCTGCGCATCGCGGCGCCGCCGCGCAACCTATGGCGCCGGCTGCTCGTCGGTGACGTGCACGAGGCCGAGGTCGAGCCGTCGCGCGGCCGCGAAGCGTGCCTCGACGTCCTCCCAATTCCACAAATTCCACAGAGCCTCGAAGAACTGCACTTTCTCGTTCTTGTACTGGAGGTAGTACGCGTGCTCCCAGGCGTCGATCACCAGCAGCGGGACGCTGCCCTGAGTGACCTCGGACTGGTGGTCGTGGAACTGCGCGGTCAGCAGGCGGCGGCCGAGCGGATCCCAGCACAGCGCCGCCCAGCCCGATCCCATGATCGTCGACGCCGCCTTGGTCAGCTGCGCGCGGAAGTGCGCGAAGCCGCCGAAGTCGCGGTCGAGGGCGCTCGCCAGGTCGCCGGTCGGGCGGTCGCCGCCGTCGGGCGTGAGGTTCTGCCAGAACAGCGAGTGCAGCACGTGGCCCGAGACGTTGAAGGCGAGCGAGCGCTCGAGCGCCGCGAGGCGGGCGAAGTCGTTCTTCTGACGCGCCTCCTCGAGCGCCTCGAGAGCGGCGTTGGCGCCGTCCACGTAGGCCTTGTGATGCTTGTCATGGTGCAGCCGCATGATGTCGGCAGAGATGTGCGGTTCGAGCGAGCCGTAGTCGTACGGCAGATCGGGGAGAACGTATCGGGCCATCCGGGCCTCCTTTCGGCGAAGGGAAGGGCGAAGGGAACCTAGGTGGGATGCACGGGTGCGTCAACTCGCTGCGACGGGGCACTCTGGTTTCGCGCGGGCGCGGACCTAGACTCTGCGGAGACGGCGACGGCGGCTCGCAGGTTGATCGCGGAGAGCCGCAGCGCCCGGGAGGAGGCCATGCGCGAGGACCAGTCGTACCGCCGCATCGTCGTTCGCACGGCGATGACCAGCCCCGCCGAGACCGTGCTGCCCGAGGAGACGCTCCAGGCGGCGGCCGCCCGCATGCGGGCGCGCAACATCGGCCTCCTGGTGGTACGCGATGGAACGGGTCGGGTGCGCGGCGTGATCACCGACCGCGACGTCACCACCCGCGCGGTCGCCGAGGGGCTCGATCCCAACGGCACGCCCGTGAAGCTGGCCATGACGCCCCAGGTGTTCACGTGCCGGGAGGAGGACGACATCGCCGAGGCCGCGCGGATCATGGAGGAGCGCGCCGTCCGCCGCCTGATCGTCCTCGGGCGCGACGGGCGGCTGGCAGGCGTGCTCTCGCTCGACGACGTGGCGCGGATCCTCGGGGACGAGGCGCTCGCCGGCGAGGTGCTCGGCCGGGTCGCGGAGCCGTCGCCGCCCGAGACTTAGGGCCCGCGGCGAAATAACTCGTTCGCCCTCGCGGCCGATCCATCCCGACCGACTTCGTCGCTCGTCGGTCACTTGCACCCGGCAAACTCCCTCCTCGCTCCTCGCCGGATCGGGCGCCTCGGTCGCGATCTTCGATCGACTTATTCCGCCGCGGGCCCTTAGTCCGGCGCTACCAGGCCACCTTCGGGAACGGGCGGCCGGGCTTCGCGAACAGGTAGCCCTGGAGCAGGTCGCCCCCGAGATCCACGATCTGGTCGCGCTCCTCGACGGTCTCCACGCCCTCGGCGACCACGAGCATTCCCATCTCGCCGCACAGCGAGAGCACCGACCGGATGAGCTTCTGCTTGGTCGGCTCCTTGTGGACGTCGCGCACGAGCGACATGTCGATCTTCACCGTCTCGGGCTGGAGCTGCGCGAAGCTGGTGAGGCCGGCGTAGCCCGCGCCGAGGTCGTCGATGGCGATGCGGAAGCCGAGCGCGCGCAGCCTCGCCACGCGCCCCGGCACGTCGCGCAGCTCCTCGAGCGAGCTGCGCTCGGTGATCTCCAGCACCACGCGCGAGGCGATCCGCGACAGCGGCGCCTCCGACGAGTAGAGCGTCTCCTCGGCGAGGTCGTGCGGGTGGAGGTTGACGAACAGGTGCGCATCGCCGAGGCCGGGCAGCACCGAGGCCTCGGCGGTGAGGTCGCGCACCATGCGGCCCAGCTCGGGGAGGCGGCCGAGGCGCTCGGCGGCGTCGAAGAGCTTCATCGGACCGGGGATGGTGGGCTCCTCGTGCCGCAGCAGCGCCTCGTAGCCGAACACCGAGCGGCGCGACCACGACACGATCGGCTGGAAGGCGAGCCACGTCGAGGCGAGCGCGCGCTCGAAGCCCACCTCGAGCCCCGCGCGATCGCCCGCCAGCTCGCCCGCGCCGAAGAGCTTCAGCGCCTCGCGCTTGATCCGCGCGAGCCGGCGCAGGCGCACCGCCTCCTCGACGGTGCGGCGCAGCACCGCCGTCTCCACCGGCTTGGTCAGGTAGCGCATCGCGCCCAGCTCGACGGCCTCGATGGCGCTGTCCATCCGCGGCTGGCCGGTCATCAGCACCACCGGCAGATCGAGGTCCTGCTCGCGCACCAGCCGCAGGAGCTTCATCCCGTCGAGGCCGGGCAGGCCGATGTCGCTGACCACCACGTCGTATTCCCCGGCGCCCGCCATCTCCGAGGCGCGCCGTCCGTCGGCGCAGGGCTCGACGGTGAAGCCGGCGCCGCGGAGGAGACGCGCGAAGGCGTCGAGCACGAGCGGCTCGTCGTCGACGAGGAGGACCTTGCCGCGCGCCGTGGTCTGCGGAACGGGGGGCGTGGACGGTGCGCGACTCGCCATCGGGCGAGTATAGCGGCCGCCCATCACGCAGGCGAATCCGCCGTCGGCGCCGCGCTACTTCTTCTTCGCCCGTCGCGGCTCCCGCCGGGCCGGCTTGCGCTCCACCGTCTCGCGCTCCGCGAGGGACGGGCGCTCGGCGGGGGCGCTCGCCGCGGGGCGCTCCGCGCGCGGGCCGGCGAGGCTGGCCTTGAGCGCCTCCACGAGATCGATCACCTGCGCCCCGGGCGCCTCGACCGGCGTGACGCGGATCTCCTCGCCTTCGACTTTTCGCTGCACCGCCTCGAGGACGCGCTGCTTCACGTCGTCGTGGTAGCTCTCCGGGTGGAAGGCGTCCGACGCGATCTGATCGACGAGCTGCGTGGCCAGCTTCAGCTCCTGCTCGCGCACCTCCACGGGCTGCTGCGGGACGTCCGAGAACGGGCGCACCTCGTCGGCGTAGAGGAGCTGGTGCATCACGAGCCCGCCGTGCGCCGGGCGGAGCAGCACGAGGTACTGCTTGCCGCGCGCCGCCCAGCGCGCCAGCGCCACCCGCCCGGTGCGCGCCATGGTCTCGGCGAGCAGGCGGTAGGCCTTCGCGCCGCCGCGGTCGGGGCCGAGGTAGTAGGGCTTGTCGAAGTAGACCGGGTCGACCTTGTCGATGGGGATGAACTCGGAGATCTCGATCGCCTGGGTCGCCTTCTCCTCGAGGGCCTTGATTTCGTCGGGCGTGAACACCACGTAGCGGTCCCGGGCGAACTCGTACCCCTTGACCACCTCGTCGCGCGGCACGACCTCGCCGTCCCGCGCGCAGACGAACTGCTGCCGGACGCGCGAGCCGTCCTTCGCGTGGAGGAGGTGAAAGGAGATGCCCGAGGATGGCTGCGTGGCGGTGTAGAGCTTCACGGGGATGGAGACCATCCCGAAAGAGATGGTGGCCGTGCCGGTGGACCGCGCGCTCATGTCCTTGATTATAGTCATTGACAAGAGAACGGAACCGTGCCTCTGACCCACCTCCCCGGGCCGAGCCGCGCGCCGTCGACGCGCGTCCGCGCCCGCCGCTCCGCGCGCTCGCCGCGGACGAATTCGAGTGAGCGATCGCAGCAAAGGATTGACTGCGCTTTGTTGCGGCGCAATATGGAGGAGATTTTTGCGTCGGGGAGTTGAGATCTCCCGGCGCCGGACACCCAACCCCGGGAGGCGAACATGGCAGCGAAGAAGACGGTGAAGAAGGCGGCCCCGAAGAAGCCGGCCGCGAAGAAGGCGCCGGCGAAGAAGCCGGCCGCGAAGAAGACGGCGGCGAAGGCGGCGACGAAGGCGGCGACGAAGACCGCGAAGAAACCGGCCAAGAAGGCGCCCGCGAAGAAGGCGCCGAAGGGCTGCTGATCGCACCGCGGCGGGCGTCCAGGCGAGGGGGGTCGCCCGCAGGCGCCGAACACCGGGGGACACGGCGGCGGCCTCGAGCCGCCGTTCGCTTTTCCGGAGCGCGGGAGCGCGCCGATTGCTGCGAGTGCGAACGGCCCCGCGCGCCTTCCGGCCCGCCGCGCCGTCGTCTATTGTGGGGCGGTGAGCCGCCGCCGCGTGGACCTGCGCACCTTCGCCCTCTACGCGCGCTCCCTCGCGTGGTCGTTCCGCTGGTCGCTCGGGCTGCTCGCCGCGGCGGTGGCGATCGGCGCGGCGGCCTACCGGGCCTCGGCCGACCTCTCGACTGGCGACGCGGTCTACGCGGCCTGGATGGCGCTGTTCGCCCAGCCGATCCGGTCGCCGCCCGAGCCCTGGATCCTCGAGGTGATCGGCGCGACGTACCCGATGATGGGCGTGATGCTCATCGGCGAGGGCATCGTGCGGCTGAGCCTGCTCCTGCTGTCACGCCAGCATGGGGAGAAGGACTGGATGAAGGTGATGGCCTCGGTGAAGCGCGACCACGTGGTGCTGTGCGGGCTGGGGCACCTCGGCTCGCGCATCCTCGACCGCCTGCTCGAGGCGGGGGCGGACGTCGTCGCGATCGAGAAGGACGAGCAGGGGCGCTTCCTGGCTGGCGCGAAGGCGACCGGCATCCCGGTGCTGATCCGCGACATGAAGGACGACCAGGCGCTGATCGAGGCCGGCGTGCCGCACGCGCGCGTAATCATCATCGCCACCAACGACGACATGGCGAACCTCGAGGTGGCGCTCGACGCGCGCCGGCTCAACCCGGGGATCAAGATCCTGATGCGGATGTACGACGGCCAGGTCGCGGGCAAGATCACCAACGCCTTCGCGATCGACCAGGCGTTCTCGTCGGCGGCGCTGGCGGCGCCGCTGGTGGCGGCGATGTCGCATCAGGGTGGCGTGCTCGCCACCTACCCGATCGGTGGCGTGGCGCACGTCGCCGCCGAGACGGTGGTGCAGGTGGGGAGCGCGCTCGTCGGGCGATCGGTGGGCGACCTCGAGTCGAGCTTCGCGCTGCAGGTGCTGGCGCGCGTTCCAGACGGCGCAGCCGCCGAGTCGCCGCCCGCCGCCTCATCGCTCGTCGCGGCGGGCGATCGGCTGGTGATCCACGCGCGGGCCGAGCGCGTGACGCCGCTCTTGGCCGCCGCCGCGCGCTGAGCGCCCGCCGACTCCACGCGGCTCACGCTCACGCTCCGCCCTCGCTCACGCTCACGCCCTCGGGGGGCGGGAATGGAGCGTGCGCCCGTCAGGTTCCTAACGGCGCGTGCGGATCCGTGCGTCCCCGATCTGAACGCTCACGGGAAGGCGGGCCACCAACGAGCCGTAACTCCGTCGGCGATTGGCGAGGAGCCGGCCGGCGGGACCACGGCATCCGGCTTGCTGGAGCGGTCCGGAGACCAGAGACAAGGGGTCCTGTGATGGCGGCGCTCCTCGAGAAGGCGGCCTTCCTGATGATCCAGCTGTGCGCCGATTACCGCACGCTGCGCGGCAAGCGCGACGACCTGCGCGTCGCGCTCTCGCCCGGCGACGAGGCGCGCCTCGGGCAGATCGAGCGCTTCTTCGACGATCCGTACGGCGGCCCCGCGGGCGCCCCCGAGTTCGCGCGCCGCGCGCAGCAGCGGTGCGCCGTGCGCGTGCCCGCCACCTTCGACGACGCCGACGGCTCGCCGTGCGAGGGGCTGGTGCGCGACGTCTCCGGCACGGGCGCGTTGGTCGAGGCCCGCGCCCCGCTCGCGGTCGGCGCACGCACGGTGCTGCGCGTGCTCGACGCAGCCTCGGGCAGCGAGTGGCGCTTCTGGGCAGAGGTGGCGTGGTCGGCCGAAGGGGGGAGGATGGGGCTCCGCTTCCTCGGCATTCCGCTCGCCCTGCGAGTCGGCCGCCCGGCCGTCCACCGACGAGAGAGCGCCCGCCGCGCCGCCTGACGATCGCGTCTACGCCACGCGCGAGCGGAGCACGACGCGCGTGATCTCCGCCGCGGTCCCGAGCCGCATCGGCGGGCCCCAGTAACCGGTGCCCGGGCTGACGTAGATCCAGGTGTCGCGCAGGCGCGCGAGGCCCTGCACGTACGGCTGCTGGAGGCGCACGAGGTACTTCCACGGCCAGAGCTGACCGCCGTGGGTGTGGCCGGAGAGCTGGAGCCCGACGCCGTGGCGCGCCGCCTCGTGCACCGCCGCCGGCTGGTGGGCGAGCAGCACCAGCTCGCGCGACGGGTCGCGACCGGCCAGCGCGCGCGCGAGGTCGGGGCCGTGGCCCGGCAGAAGGCCGCGCGAGTTGAAGTCGTCCACACCGGCGAGATCGAAGTGGCGCTCGCCGTCGCCGATCGCCACGCGCTCGTTGCGCAGCACGCGGACGCCGAGGCGCGAAAGCTCGGCGATCCACGCGTCGGCGCCGCTGTAGTACTCGTGGTTGCCGGTGACGAAGTAGACGCCCCAGCGCGCCTCGAGCGCGGCGAGCGGCGCCACCACCTCGCGCAGGTCCTCGACCCGCCCGTCGACGAGGTCGCCGGTGATCGCCACCACGTCGGGCGCGAGCGCGTTGCAGCGGCGCACCAGCCCCTCGAGGAACTCGCGCCCGAGAGTGGGGCCGAGGTGGACGTCGGTCAGCTGCACGATGGTCGTCCCCGCGAGCGCGCGCGGCAGGCGCGGCAGCTCGACGGACAGCTCGCGCAGCGCCACCTCGCGCAGGCCCTGGCGCACCGCGAACGCGCCGAGCCCCGCCGAGACCGCCGCCGCGGCGCCGCCGAGGACCCGTCGCAGCCACAGCCGCCGCTCCGGATCGAGGGGCGAGCCACCCGCCCGCGCGCCGACCGCGATCACCGCCTGCGCCCCGTCGGCGACGAGCAGCGCGACGAGCAGGAACAGCATCAGCCCCATCCACACGAACGCCGGCCACGCGACGATTCGAGCGAGCGGCCCCGACACGCGCGCGAGGAGCATCGGCAGCGGCAGGATCGCGCCGAGCACGATCAGGGCGCCGATGGCCGCCGTGCGGTAGGGCGCGGGGAGCGCGGTGTCGCGCACCAGGCGCGCCCAGAAGTAGTAGTGGATGGCGAAGGTGATCGAGCAGGCGGCGACGAGGAAGGTCGCCATCATCGGGGCGCGCGACATCCGGGGAAGCTTACCCGACGGAGGCGCGCTCGCCGAAGAAGCCTCAGAACTGGCCCTTGAACAGCGTCGGGGCGTCGGTGACGAGCTGCTGGCAGGTCTCGCCGTCGGGGACCGGCATCGCCACGAAGGGCGAGTCCCCGCTCTGCGACGGGGTGATCGTCGGGTTGAGGCCCGCCACGGCCTTCACGATCATGTCCGAGCAGTCCTGGTGCGTGCCGCCGCCGCCGGCCGGCGTCTGGCGGCAGCCCACCGGGCTCTGTTCGAGCTTGAGGCCCGCCACCTTGCCCTTCAGGCGCTGGCCCGCGGTGAGCTGGCCCATCGTCGGCGGGAAGACCATCCCGTCGAGCGACACCACCGTGCGCAGCGCGAGGTAGACCTCGTCCACGTCGTCGAGGCTGGGCAGCCCCGAGGCGCTGACCGTCGCGCCCGGCTTTCCGTCGGCGTCCTGGTCGCAGATGCAGCCGTCGTCCATCGTGGCGTCGCAGGTGACGCTGGCCATGCCGCCGCACAGCTTCACCGGCGGCATCGCGTTGGCGACGTAGGAGGGCAGCGGGTCCGTCGAGGGCATCGCGAGGTGGGCGCCGATCACGATCGCCAGCGGGTCGGAGTCGAAGCTGGCGCAGGTGGTGTTGCCGCCGAGCGTGGCGGTCGACTGGATCGCCTTGAGCGACTGTACGAGCGCGTCCGAGGCCGTGAGCACCACCGGCGGCGTGTTCTTCACCGGCAGCGCGACCTTCGGGATGTCGATGTGGCAGGGGTGCACCGTCACCGTCCTGCCGTTGTCGGCGATGTCGGCGAGCAGCAGCAGCGTCGAGGTGGCGTCCTGGTCGAACAGCGCGGGGATGCTCACGTGGACGAGCAGCTTCGCCTCCACGCCGTAGTGCGCGCCGAGCGCGACCGGCTGGTTGTCCGTCTTGCAGACCTCCGGTCCCGCCGGCGTCATGTCGGCCGGCGGCGCCATGCTCATGTCGGCCGCGCCGCCGCCGTCACTGCCTCCTCCACAGCCCGCCACCGTCGAGACGATCGCAGCCACGCGCCACGCCTTGTTCATCGGGTCCTCCTCCGCGTCCAGGTCCCCGAGCGTTAGCGCGGCGGCCGGCGTGGGGTCAAGTCACCGCCGGGCGGTCGATTGTGCAGACATCGCTCGGCGCGCTAGTCTGCCGCGACGGTGTCGCGCCTCGCCATCGCCTTCGCCGCGCTCGCGCTCCTCCTGCCGCGGCTCGCCCGCGCCTCCGCCGCCGACGTGTTCGGCCTCTCGTCGGAGGAGTCGGCGGTCGCGGGCGCCTCGACGGCGCGGGTGCACGACTTCACCGCCGGCCATTACGACCCCGCGGCGCTGGTGCGCGTGGAGCGCCCCGAGATGAGCTTCGGCGTGCTCGGCTTCGGATCGCAGCTCACGGTGAACGGCCGCGTGCGCCCGATCGAGGAGCCCGTGGGCGTGGTCGTCGGCGCGGCGACGCCGGTGCCGCTCGGCTGGAAGCTCCGCGACCGGATCTTCGTCGGCATCGCGCTCTACCTCCTGCCCGACGCGATCGTCCGCGTGATCTCGCAGACGCCCGATCAGCCGTTCTTCGCCACCTACGACAACCGCACCCAGCGGCTGATCGTCCTGCCGTCGGTGGCGGTGCGGCTGTGGGGCGGGCTCTCGGCCGGCGTGGCGGTGAACTACCTCGCGGGGCTCGCGGGGCAGGTCGCCGCCGGCGAGGGCACCACCCGCGCCGTCGAGGCGCGCGTGGACGAGCAGATCGTCTCCCTCGCGCGCGTCAACGCCGGGCTGCTCTGGCGCTCGCCGCGCGATCGCGTGTCGGTCGGCTTCACCTACCGGCAGGCCTTCGGCGTGCCGTTCACGACGGTGACGCAGAACAAGGTGGCGGGGCAGCCCATCGACGTGAACGTGGATGCGGAGGGGCTGTTCACGCCGCACACCTTCGTCCTGGGCGCGGCGGTGCGGGCGCTGCCGTCGCTGCAGCTGTCCCTCGACACGGGCGTGGCGCTGTGGTCGCTGTGGCGCGGCCCCTACGTCACCGTCTCCAGCACGCTGCCCGTCGCGGGCGTGATCGACACCGCGCCGCCGCACCTCGACTTCCGTGACACCGTTTGCGTGCGCCTCGGCGCCGAGTGGACGCGCGACCTCGGGCGCCGCGTGACGCTCGCCCTGCGCGGCGGCTACGCCTTCGAGACCTCGCCGGTCCCGGACGATCAGCCCGGCGTCACCAACCTGCTCGACGGCGACAAGCACACCGTCGCGGCGGGGGCGGGGGTGGCGATCGCGCTCGGCGCGGTGCACCTGCGGATCGACGCCCACGGCCAGATCCAGGCGCTGCAGCCGGTGACGCTCGAAAAGCGCATCGCCCCCGACGGCACCGACCCGGCGAAGGGGCTGCGCGACCTGGTGCCCGACGACCCGCGCAACCCGGCGACGCTCGGCGCGCAGATCGACAACCCCGGCTACCCGAGCATCCGCGGCGCCGGCTACGTGTGGGCGGCGGGCCTGACGCTGACGGTGGCGCGATGAGGGCGCTCGGCGCGCGCCTCGCGGCGACGAGAACGGGAACGGTCGCGGTCGCGGTCGCGGGAAGGGGAGCGGGAGCGAGCGCGGGAACGGTGTTCCTCGTCGCGCTCCTCGCCGCGTCCCCCGCGCGCGGGAACGCGCTCGACACCTTCGGCTTCGGTCCGCGCTCCGAGGCGATGGCGGGGGCGCAGACCGCCGACGCCAGCGGCTGGGCGGCCGCCTTCCACAACCCTGCCGCCGTCGCGCGCACCGACGACGTCGAGGCGGCGATCGGCTACTCGGGCGCCGTCACGCACCTCAACATCGACGGCACCGACGCCGGCATCACCACGCCGCGCGGCACCTCGCTCGGCCTCGCCGTGCCGATCCCGCTCGGCCATGGCGTGAAGCTCGCCTTCGGCGTCGCCGCCTACATCCCCGATCAGTTCATCGTGCGCGTGCAGCTCATCCCGATCGCCGAGCCGCACTTCGTCCTCCTCGACAACAACCTCCAGCACATCGTCGTCCAGCCGGTGCTCGCGCTGCGCATCCTGCGCTGGCTCTCCGTCGGCGGCGGCGTCACGCTGCTCGCCGACGCGGCGGGCAACGGCATCACCTTCGACGTCGGCGCTGTCGGCGGGCAGAAGGTCGGACAGGCGGCCCTCGACGTGTCGCTGCCGATCCGCGCCGCGCCGGTGGTGGGCGTGCTCGTCGAGCCGACGCCGCACCTGCGCCTGGGCGCCACCTGGCGCGGCGAGATCGACCTCAAGCTGAAGCTCGACATCCTCTCGAACGTCAACGTGGCGGGGCTCGTCACGGGCGACGTGCTGATCTCGCTCCGTGCGCTCGACTTCTACACCCCGATGCGCACCACCGTCGGCGCGGCGTGGGACGCGCTCCCGTCGCTGACGCTGACCGCCGACCTCGACTGGATCCGGTGGTCGGCCTTCTCGGGCGGCGCCCCCGACCTCGCCGTGCTGGTGCACCTGGCCATCGCGCCGTCGCTGGTGCACGCGGCGATCGCCGAGCCGTCGTTCCACGACGTGTGGGCGCCGCGGGTCGGAGCGGAGTGGCGGCGCGCGCTCGGCTCGCACGTCGAGCTGGCGGTGCGCGGGGGCTACGCGTTCGAGCGCTCGCCGGTGCCGGACCAGGTCGGCCTCACCAGCTTCGCCGACAACGATCGCCACGTGATCGCCCTCGGCGGCGGCGTCGCGCTCTCGAACATCACCTCGCTGATGGCGAAGCCGCTGCGCTTCGACGTGGCGCTGCAGTGGCAGGAGCTGGTGCCGCGCACGACGGTGAAGGATCCCAGCTTCGCGCCCGGGGCCGGCTTCACCTCGGGCGGGCGGTTGGTGAACTTCGCGGCGATGATGGAGGCGCGGTTTTGAGGCGGCTCGCGCTCGCGCTCGCCGCCGCGCTCGCCGCCGGGTGCGGCATGGAGGGCGAGGCGCCGTTCGCCGGCGTGCGCTTCGGCGACGTGGCGCCGTGGGAGGACCTCGGGCCGGTCATATTCTGTCAGGGCGGTGCGCGGATCGGCGCGCCCGGATCGGACCCCGGCGGCCTGTGCGACACCGGCCGTCCGTGGAAGCCGTGCGCGAACGACGCCGACTGCGGCAGCCGCGAGCGCTGCACCTGCGCCGGATGCGCGGTGGCGCTGTGCGACGGCAACGACGAGTGCGCGGCGTCGCAGCAGTGCAACTTCACCGACCGCCGTTGCGATCGCCACTGCGACGCCGACGGCGACTGCGTGGCGGGCGAGCTGTGCGCCCCCGGTGCGCACGTGTGCCGTGGCCGCTGCCGCGGCGACGGCGACTGCCAGGGCGGCGAGACCTGCGTGAGCGGCCGCTGCGAGGTCACCGCCTGCGGCAACGACGGCGACTGCGCCTCCACCTGCGCCATCCAGCGCGTGCCGGGCACGCTGCGCGAGCCGTCGCCGCTCGTCGAGGGCGGCCGCGTGGTGATGTGGGTGGAGCGCGTCGCGGGCACGCAGTCGGCGATCTGGCGCGCGGTCTCCGACGACGGGCTCACCTTCCGCTTCGATCCGCCGCAGGCCGTGCTCGCGCCGGGCGCCGACGACGGCGGCCGCGCCGGTGCACCGTCGGTGATCCGCGCCGCCGACGGCTACCTCCTCGCGTTCGCCAACGGCGCGGGCCTCCTGCGCCGCGCGACCTCCAGCGACGGCGTCGCCTTCACCGTCGACGCGCAGCCGCTGCTCGCGCCGTCGTCGGACTGGGAGGCAGGCGGGCTCGACGCCCCGGCCCTCGCGCCGTCGCCGTCGGGCGGCCTTGCCTGCTATTACGGCACGCGCGACCGCGCCGCGATCGGCCTGGCCGAGAGCGCCGACGGCCTCCGGTTCGCCGCGCGCCCGTCGCCGGTGCTCACGCCGTCGCAGGTGACCGACCCGACGCTGTGGCGCGGCGTCGACGCGATCGCCTCGCCGTTCGCCGAGCCCTTCGCCGCCCCCGACGGCACGCCGGCGCTGCGCCTCTACTTCGCCGCGCGCGGCCGTGAGTCGGGCGACTCGCTCCAGTTCGGCATGGCGGTCCCCGAGGCCGCCAATTTCTCCGTCGGCGAGGCCTCGAGCACCGACGGGCGGGTCTTCGTGCCCTGGCCCTACGACCCGGTGTTCGACCGCGTCTCCGACTTCACCAACCACACATCCGAGATGGACCCGGCGGTGGCCAGGCTCGGCGAGACGCGCCTGATGTACTACCGGGGCGGTTCCGCCACCGAGGATCCCAAGCGGGCCGAGAACCTCGGCGTGGCGCGAAACCCGATCCCCGCCGATTGATCCGCTTTTCGCTCGCGCGGGGCGCGCGTCCTTGGTACGGATCGGGCAGCTTCCGCAAGCGCCGATGGCCACCGAACGCCCGCCCACCGTAGCATTCCCCGGAATGGACGCGCGCGGCGGCGCAGCTCCGGGCGCCGCGCTCCTCGCCCAGGCCACGCTCGCCGATCTCGAGGCGGTGCGGCTCCTACTGCGCGGCAGCTCGGTGATCGACTGGCACCGCCTCGCCTTCACCGACGTGCGCGAGGTGGAGCGCTTCCTGCGCGTGAACGAGTTCGACCCCGACTCGAACGACGACCTCAACCGCCTCGAGGAGCTGCGCGACGAGGCGGTGGAGTACCTGCGGCGCAACTTCTCCTACCGCATCCCGCCCGACGTCGGGAGCGGCGTGCCGGTGCAGGACCTCTTCCTGATCGCCTCGCAGAGCGGCAAGCGGCAGATGTACGCGTGCGTCGTGCTGAAGGTCATGCACGTCATTCATCACCTCGCCGGCCGCGAGCTGCTCTTCAAGCTGCCGGTCTCCAACGACGAGGTCTTCGGCTTCGTGGAGAAGAAGGTGGTGAAGACGGTCGAGGAGATCCGCGGCGCGGGCTATCCGATCGTCGAGTTCGCGTGGAGCCGCAAGGAGCACGACAGCCTGATCACGAAGCTGCTGGCGAAGAAGCAGTCGATCGCCGCCAGCGTCTACGACAAGCTGCGCTTCCGCCTCATCACGCGCTCACGCACCGACCTGCCGGCGGTGCTGATCGAGCTGACCCACCGCCTGGTGCCGTTCAACTACGTCATCCCGGGCGAGTCGGTGAACGGGATCATCGACCTGCCGCGGCTCGTCGCCGAGCACACCGCGCTGCGGCGCCACGCCGACGAGCTGGCCGAGAACGACGACGCGCCGCCGTCGGCCCACCAGGCGCCGATTGGCGGCAACGAGTTCTCCGGCCCCGCTTACCGTGTGGTCAACTTCGTCGCCGATCTCCCGGTGCGGATCGACGAGCATCCGATCGCGCTCGACGACCAGACGCGGGCCGAGCTGGGCTCGATCATCTTCGTGCTGACCGAGTTCCAGGTGATGGACGCCGAGACGGCGGCGATGAACGAGGTGGGCGAAAACAGCCACGTGGCCTACAAGGAGCGGCAGGCGGCGCGGGTGCGCGCGCGGCTGGCGGGCGGGTCGAAAGCGCTGCGCGATCGTGCGGCCGCGGCGGCGCTCGACGATGACGGCGACACCGACGGCGACGACGACGACGAGAAGTAGCCGGCCGCGAGGTACCAGGAGCCTGTTCCCGTAATTCGCCTGCTGCGGCGTCCGATGCGCTCGCCCAGGCTTCGTCGCTCCTCCTTGGATTACTGCAAGTAGTCCTTCGTCGTCGCTCCTCGCCTGGGCGGCGCCTCGAACGCCTCGCGACGGCGCCTTACGGAAACAGGCTCCTAGTTCGCCTCGAGCTGGCGGATGAGGCGGTAGTCCTCGCCCGCCTTGATCTGCACGTCGAAGTCGTACTTCTTGTCGTTGGCGATGAAGGTGACGACGTGCTTGCCGGGCTTGAGCGGGATCTTCGAGCGCGGCGCGATCGGGGTGGTCTTGCCGGTGTCCTTGCCGTCGATGAGCACCTTCGCCCAGGGCTGCGTGTTGGCGACGAGGAAGCCCGAGTCGCCGACGCCCGCGCCGTGACCCTCGTCGGCGGCGGGCTTCGTGGGCGCCAGCTCGTCGTCGTCGCCCGGGGCGGGTTTCGCCTGGTGCGACGACTTGTCCGCCACCGGCGCCATCGGCGAGTCGTCCGCCGGAGAGGCGCTCGACGGCGAGCTGCCGCTCCCCGACGAGAGCTTGAGGTTGAACACCTGGTGGTTGTCTTGCTTGAAGGAGACGTACTTGGTGATCGCCGAGTAGCCCGACTTGCGGATGGTGACCCGTGCGTCCTTCGTCACGTCGAGGTCGTCCACCTTGAGCGGCGTGACGCCGGCGACCTTGCCGTTGACGCCGACCTCGGCGCCCGGCGGCTCGGTGGTCACCTCGAGGTGGCCGGTGGCCGGGGTGAACGTGACGGCGCGTGACTGCTCCTCTCCGGCCTTGAGCGTGACGGTGAACTTGACGTCTTCGAAGCCCGCCTTGGTGATCCGGAACTCGTGGCTGCGCCCGGTGCGGAGCGGGATCTGCTCCTTCCAGGCGCCCTCCTCGAGCTGCGCGCCGTCGATCCACACCGTCGCGCCGTCGCCTCCCAGGTCGAGCTTGAAGCGGCCGGTGGCGTTCGGCGCCTCGGCCAGCTTGATCGACGCGCTCACCACGGCGACGTCGTTCGCGGTGATCACGACGTCCTGGTCGTACGAGCCCGACTCCGACTTCACCTGCACCTGGTGCTGGCCGGCGATCAGGTCGCGCACGGTGAGCGCCGCGCCGGGAGAGATGGCGCCCTTCTCCACGCCGTCCACGGCGACGGTGGCGGCCGCGGCCGGCGTCACGGTGACGACGAGCGTGCCGTGCTGCACCGAATGTCGCCCGAGGTAGAGCAGCACGCCGAGCACCGCGCCGAGCACCGCCACCGCGACCGCCACGCCGGTGAGGAGGTCGCGCGCCAGCGTCGAGCGTGGCGACGCCACGGGCCGGAACTGCGGGCTGCTGACGTGGCTGGTCGCCGGGTTGGCCGCCGTCTGCACCGCGATCGGCGCCATCATGCCGGTCGCGCGCGGCGGCGGCGGGTAGGCCGGCGACTCCAGCATCACCGTCGACTGCGACGGCAGCGGAGCCAGGCCCGGCAGGTCGGCGAGGATCATCGTCTTCTGCGCCGGCAGCTCCCCTCCGCCGGGAGGAGCGACCCCCGGGAGCGGGCCTGCCCCGTCGAGGATCATCGTCTTCTGCGATGGCAGCTCGGCAGGCACCTCGCCGCCCGCCGCCGCCGCCGCGTCGCCCTGCGCCGCGAGCACCGCCTTCACCTCCGGCGGCAGCTCGGTGCTGATCATCGTCGCTTCGCCCTTGATCTCCTCGCCGCCCTCCTCGATCAGGTCCATCTCGAGGTCTTCCACGACGTCGGACTCGTCCTCGGTGACGAGGTCGTCCACGGACAGATCCACCGTGGAGTGCTGCGCCGTCGGCGACGGGGTCGGCCGCCGAACCGGCCCGACCGCGACGGGCGGGATCCCTCCCGGCGCGATGGTCGGCCGCGCCCGCGCCACCACGGCCGGCGCGCCGTCGGCGCTCATCCGGCGCTGCTCATCGAGGACCTGCCCCTCGCGCTTCATCTCGGCGGAGAACTGCTCGCGCATCCACGCCGAGAGCGGCTTCATGCCAAAGGCGGGCTGCAACGTGGCCAGCCACGCCTGGAGGTCGGCCTGCATCTCGGACGCCCACTGGTAGCGGTCCTCGGCGTCGCGCGCGAGCCCCCGCAGGATGATCTTCTCGATCTCCGGCGGGCAGCCCGGCACCGTCTGCGACGGCTTCGGGACGTCCACGTTGCGGACCTTCTCGAGCGTGGCGAAGTCGCTCTCGCCGAGGAACAGCCGCTCGGCGGTGAGCAGCTCGTAGAGGATGGTGGCGATGGCGAAGATGTCGGAGCGCCGGTCGAGCGGCAGGCCGCGCACCTGCTCGGGCGACATGTACCCGAACTTGCCCTTGAGCACGCCGGCCTGGGTCTTCGTCGAGCGCGAGGCCGCCTTGGCGATGCCGAAGTCGATGACCTTGACCTCGCCGTCGTAGGAGACGAGCACGTTCTGCGGCGACACGTCGCGGTGGATGATCCCGAGCGTCTTGCCGGCGGCGTCCTTCTTCTTGTGCGCGTAGTCCAGCCCCTCGCACATCTTGGCCACGCAGAAGGCGGCCATCGGGAAGGGCATGGTCTGCTTCATCCGCCGGAAGCGGTTCTGGATCTGGAGCAGGTCCTTGCCCCAGACGAACTCCATGGCGATGAAGTGGGCGTCGTCGACGCGGCCCAGCTCGAAGATCTGGCAGATGTTGGCGTGGTTGAGCTGCCCGGCGATCTTCGCCTCGTCGATGAACATCTGGATGAAGTCGGCGTCCTCCGCCATCGACGGCAGGATTCGCTTGATCGCGAGGATCTTCTCGAAGCCCTCCACGCCGAACGACTTGGCCTTGAAGACCTCGGCCATGCCGCCGACGGAGATCCGCTCGAGAAGGACGTACTTGCCGAAGGGAACCGGTTGTCTCACGTACGACTCCTGGCCGGGGGGATCGTAGGGGCGACGGCGCCTCGAGGTCAATCGCAAACGCGGGCGCTTGGCCGGGGGGCGTGGACCACAGTCGACGGGCAGGGGTCTGCAGGCCCTGGCTCAGCGACCGCTTGACATCACGATCAGAATGTGCATGCGATGCCGTCAAGGCGCAGGGGGGCCGGCGGCGCGCAGGCCGTCCTCGTCGCGGCGGAGGTCGTCGCGGAGGCGGCGCCAGACGACGAAGCCGTCGGCGATCCCGTAGACGAGGACGGCGACCAGGCCGAAGGTCGAGCCCCAGTTCACGCCGCGGAGGACCTCGGCGCGGCCGGTGTCGGGGAACGTGCCGTCAGGGCGCTGCGCGGCGGTGAGCGCGGCGAAGGTGCCGAGGCTGGTGGCGGCCAGCGCCAGCTCGGTCGCCAGGAGCGCGCCGAACTTCCGGCGCTCGCCGTTCTGGAACTGCCCGGCCGGTGGCAGCAGGTTGAGCGCGGCGGAGCGGGGCCGGCGCTTCTCCACCTCGCGGAGCAGCTCGGCGCGGTGGGCGGCGCGCACCTGCTCGAAGAAGCGCACCACGTCGGGGCGCACCAGCGTCGGGTCGAGGCGCGCCCGCGGCTCCTGCTCGAGCCAGTGCAGGAAGGCGGCCTCGGCGGCGAGCGTGCGGCCGGTGAGCACGCAGGCAATGCCGTAGAGGCGCAGCGCGCGGGCGCGGTCGAGCGGGTCGGGGATCACGCTGCCGTCCACCCCGTCGCGGAGCAGCGCCACCACGCCCTCGTAGTCGCCGGCCTCGAAGCGGCCCAGCACCTCGGGGAGCGGCGCGGCGGCGACCGGGGCGGGCGCGACGCTCACGAGCCACGCGACCAACGCGATCCGTCTAGCGAGCATCGGCGAGCACCGCGCCGAGGTCGCCGGCGATCAGGCCGAAGCCGGCGGCGACGAGGTCGTAGGCCGCGCGCGCGGCGTCGGGCGCCTGGCGCGGCGGGCCCGCAACCTCGAGCGACCGGTCGAGCACGGGCGCGCCGTCGCGCAGCACGACGATCCGCAGCCGCCCCGCCGGGCGCATCCCGCCCGGCACCGGATCGAGGCGCAAGCTCTCGAGCGCCGCCATCACCACCGCGCGAGCGCCGAAGCGCTGCGCCTCGGCGAGGGCGGCCTCTCGGCGCGTGAGGCCGCAGGCCGAGGTGGCGACCACCTGCACTCGCAGCCGGCGCTCGAGCACCTCGCGCGCGGCCCAGGTCGCCCAGCCGCCCAGCCCGCAGCCGTCGGGCGTATCGATCGCGTGGAGCACCGCGCGGCCGGCGGTCGCGCTCCACGGCGTGCGGGCACGGTGCGGCGGATCGACGGGGGCCGCGTACACCGGCGGTGGCGGCGCGTCGCTCGCGCCGCGCCGATCCTCGACCGGGGAGGAGGGGGGCGGAGGCGGCGGGCGCGGCGGCTCCACCGCGGGTGGCTTCTCGTCGTGGGCGGCGCTCGTCGCGGGCACGGTCGCGGGGAGATGCGTCTCGGGCGGCAGCGTGCGCTCGACCTTCTCGTCGGCGGGCGGCGCCGCGGCCTTCGGCGCGTCATCGGCCTCGCGCTCGACGGGCGCGGACTCGACCGGCTTGCGCTGCTCGACGGGCGTGGATGCGACCGGCTTGCGCTCGACGGGCGTGACGGCAGCGATCGGGGCGCGCTCCGCCTCGGCGTGCGGCGGCGGGGAGCCGGCCCTCTCCGTCGACGTCGGCGGGATCGCGGCCCGCGCGCGCTCCCCGGGGGCTGGCGCGCGCCGGGCCGAGGCCGGCAGCGCCGCGGCAACCCGCGCGCTCAGTTCGTTCACCAGCCGATCGATCTCCTCGAGCGGGCCCTCCACCTGCACCGCCTTGCCGGCGACGACGATGCGCAGCCGCACCCGGTCGCGATCGATCTCCTCGATCCGCCCCGGCGACAGCGCGCCCGGCGCCGCGACGATCCCCGCGCGCTCCAGCGACGCAGCCAGCGCGCGCGCCACCTCGGGGCCGAAGATCGCCAGGTCCTCCGGGGCGGCGAACGCCGACATCGCGGGCGCGGCGAACGCCGCCCCCGACGCGAGCGCGAGCGCGATCAGGAAGCCGGCCGCTCGCATGGCGCCGATCGAAGCACGGGGCGGGCGGGTGTCAAGGCACTCCTCCGTCGCCGCCGTCCGGCGCGCCCGTCGGCTCGGGCAGCACGAGGGCGAAGCCGCCGCCGGCCGCCGTCGCCGCCGTGCCGCCGGGCCAGGCCGTCGCGCACGGCCCGAGGCACCACGCCTCGATCAGCGCCCCTTCGATCGGCGCGCCCGTCGGCGAGAGCACCGTGCCGCGCACCGGTTGCCCCGCCTGCAGCGCGACGTCCGACGACGCGCTGCCCGGCGCGAGGGCGAGGTGGGCGCGCACCAGCTGGCGCTGCGGGTCATCCGAGCGCGGTGGATCGAAGAACAGGTCGACGCCCACGCCCGAGTCCACGCGCAGGTGGTAGCGGCCGTCGCCGTCGGTGAGCGCCTCGGGCGCCGCGCCGGGGACGCCCTGCTCCACCGCCATCACGCGGACGCCGGCGACGGGCGTGCGCCCATCGGTGACGCGGGCCGACAGGTCCATCCGCGGCCGCACCGCGAGCCTCCATTGGTCCGGCTTCGCGAGCACCACGTGCAGCGCCGTCGCGCCGTCTCCCGGCCCCGACGGCGGCTCCACGAGCAGGTCGTAGGCGGCGGCCGGCAGCGCCAGCGGCGGCAGCGTCCCGTCGGGCCGCGAGGTCAACGTCATCCGCGCGGTCCCGTCGGCGCTCACCGGCGCGCCGCCCTGCGCGAGGGTGGCGATCGACGGCAGCAAGGCGCTCGATCGGATCGTCACGCGCGCCCCGGCGATCGGCGTCCTGCCGTCGGAGCCGATCACCGTCGCCGCTACCGGCAGCGTCGCGACCGTCCAGCGCACGTCGAGCGGCTTGCCCGGATCGATCGCCATCGGCGCGCCGTGGATCTCCGGCAGCCCGTCGGCGCTGACGGCCACCGACCAGCTTGGGCCCGGCTGCGCGCGCAGCGCGAAGGCGCCCTTCGCGTCGCTGCGCCCGACGGTGGAGGGCAGCGGTCCCGCCTCCAGCACGATGCGAGCGCCGGCGATCGGCTGGCCGTCCGCGTCCCGCACCGTGCCCGTGACCTGCACCCCCGCGTCGACGGTGAAGGGGCCGGCGGCGACGGAGGCGCCGAGGTCGTGCGCGCCCAGCGTGGGCGCCAGCCCGTCGTCGAGCGGGATCGCCACCACCTGGTAGCGCTCGTCGCCGAGCAGGACGGCGGTGAAGACGCCACCCGGGTCCGCGGCGGCGAGCGCGTCGAGCCCGTCGTCGGCGACGAAGCGCACCGTGCCCGCCACGCCCGCTCCGTCGCCGCGCAGCGATCCCGCCACCGGCAGCCCCGCGGCGAGGGAGAGCTGCTGGTGATCGAGCGGCGCTCCCGCTGTGAGCACGATCGATCGGTCCTGCCGCGGCAGCCCGCTTTCCGGCGGCGGCGTGATGCGCAGCCTCCACGCGTTCGTCGGTGGGGCGCCGCCGAGGGTGACGCTGCCCGATTGCGCGCACGGCGAGTCGAACGAGGCCGCGGTCGCGGTGACGTCGTAGCGCCCCGGCAGCGTGGCGTCGAATGCGATCGACCGGCCGCTCTCGTCGGGGGTGAAGTCGATCGCGCTGCCGTCGTCGGCGCGCGTCACGGTCCAGGCGATCGCGCCGTAGCCGGTGTAGGCGAGCTTGGCCGCGACGTGGGCCGGCGCGGTGGGCGTGCTCGGAGTCACCGTGAGCCCGCCGCAGCTCCCGGGCCCGAGGCGCGCGGCGCCGCGGCCGCCGGCGCCGCCCGCGCCGACGGCGAGCGCCACCGCCGCAGCCATCGATCGGGCGTTCATCGGAAACGCGCCTGCCATGTCACCCACTCCTCGCACGTGTCGCCCGGCCGGCACGAGGGCACGCCCGGCCACGCCGTCGCCGCGTCGCACAGGAGCTGCGCCGGGTCGCAGGGCGTCGGCGCGCGCGCCACGCGGTCGAGCGCCTCCACCCGCACCTGCACCAGCTCGTCGAAGTCGAAGTCGCCCGGGTCCAGCTCGAGCGTGTTCAGGCCGGACATTGGCAGCGCACGCCACGCCGGATCCGACTCGCGCCACAGGGACCACCGGAACTGCGCCGTCGAGGGGCCGTTCGGGTTGGGGAACCCGTCGAGGTCGTCGAGCACGCGCGTCACCGCGAACTGCGCGGGCTGCGTCCGGTCGAGGACGTACAGCAGCCCGGGCGCGGGATCGAAGCCGTCCATGCACGGCGGGCGATCGGGCGCCAAACGGAAGGTGATCGGGGGCGCGGTCTGCCCGTCGCCGGCGACGGTCGCCGGGGAGCGCATCGCGCCGTCGTCGGCCACCACCTGGACCGAGTACTCGCCCTCGACATCGGGCGCCACGCACACCGTCTGGCCGGTGGTGACAACGCTCTGCCCCGCGCCCGGCGGCGCGGCGTCGCACGGGCCGGCCCACAGCGTCGCCTTCGTGCTCCCCTGCGGCGGCGTCAGCGTCCAGGTGAAGGCGATCGTCTCGATCGGCTTGCAGTCGGCGTCGGCGTCGGCGGCGAGCGCGTCGAGTCGCACCGTCCCGCCGGCGGGGTGATCGCCGCACGGGCCGGGCGGGTCCGCCTGCACCGACGGCAGCGGCGGCGCGTCGGCCACCCGCAGCGTGAGCCGCGCCGGCGAGGAGCGCGCGCCGTGGGGATCGATCGCCACCAGCTCGACGACGACTTCGCCCGCCTCGTCGAGCTGGAGGCGGGCGTGGCCGAGGTCGTCGATGCGGAACTCGACGCCGGTCACAGACGCCGCGGGGTGACCGTCGATCGACCATTCGAAGGTGAGCCGCGCCGCATCGCCCTGGTCGGGGTCGCTCGAGCCCGACGGATCCAGCTCCACCGTCGCGCAGCGCATCGTCAGCGACACGGCGCCGTCGCCGTCGGGCATCGGGCCACCGACCACCGCGAGCGCGGCCGTCGGCGCCTGGTTGATCGCGCCGATGAAGAGGCAGCCGGCGGCGGCGAGCGCGACGCCGGCGAGCGCGATGGGGGCGAGCGGGATCACGGCGCGTGCTCGTCGAGCAAGCGCCGCGCCACGGACGCCCTCGTCGCGGCGGCGAAACGCCGCGAGACCGGATCGCGACAGCGGCGTCATGGTTTCGCGCATTCGAGCGGGTCGTCGCGCAGCTGGCACTCGCCGGCTGGGATGTCGATCGCCGCGCGGTCGATCAGCTGCCCCTCCTTGTAGAGGAGCGCCTCGCGGCTGATGCCGGGCGGGAGGCGCGCCGCGCCGCCGTCGTGGAGCGGGGCGCCGCCCGCGATCCGCACCGCGTCGCCGCGGCGCAGGCGCACGTGGACCAGCGTGTCGCCGAGGAAATCGATCGTTACCTCGACGGGCTGGCCGGCGGCGACGGTGAATCGCTGCGCCTTGCGCGCGCCGCGGGGGCCCTCGCAGGCGACCTCGTGCGGGCCGGGCGGGAGGCGCAGCCGCTGCCCCTCGCCGATCGCGCGCGCGCCGTCGACGCGGCCGTTCATGCAGTAGGGGCGGGCGAGGAGGTGCAGCTCACCGTCGGGGGGAGGGGAGGGCGGGTTTTCGGGGGGCTGGGGTGGTTTTTCGGACGCCTTCGGGCTTCTGGGGGGACGGTCTGTCGCTTCTTCGCCGGCGATCGGGCCAATTGGATTTGGGGCATGGCGGCGCGAAGACACGAAAGACGCGTCCCCCGCCTTTTCGGGGGAACGATGTGGTCTTTCAGACGTCTCCGGGCTTCTGGGGGGACGGTATTTCGTTTCTTCGCTTGCAGTCGAGCCAATTGGATTTTGATTGGGGTGTTGCGAAGAAACAAAAGACGCGTCCCTCGTCTTTTTGGGGGAACGAGGTGGTCTTTCTGGGGGAGATTGTGTTTCGGGTGTCTTCGGGCTTCTGGGGGGACGGTCTGTCGCTTCTTCGCCGGCAATCGGGCCGATTGGATTCAGGGTTGGGCGAGGCGAAGAAATCAAAGACGCGTCCCTCGTCTTTTCGGGCGTCTTCGACAGGCCGTGGAGGGCAGTTGCCGCCGTCGCTGCTACGACGATGGACACCGCCGCTGCGAGGGCGAGTCGCCGGAATCGGCCGCCGCGGCGAGCGCGATCGAGGAGCGCGCGCGCGGCCTCGTCGTCCGGGCGCCAGGCGAGCAGGCGGTTGACCTGCGCCATCGCGCGCGCCACCTCGCCCGACGCCAGCGCCGCCTCCGCCTGCGCCCGCGCGGAGGCGATGACGCGCCCCTCGACCTCGGCATTCCACGCCGCCGGGTCGGCGAAGTAGCGCGCGATCTCGCGGTCGAGCTCCCCGAACCCGTCGGCGCGCAGCCCCTCCTCGAGCGCATCGCCCACCGCCGTCGCATCGGCGAACCGCTCCTCCGGCGTGCGCCGGAGGCAGCGCTCGATCGTCCGCTCCAGCCACGGCGGCACGCGCGGGTTCTTCGCCGTCGGCGGCGCGTGCTCGGCGCGGTGGATCTTCGCCAGCAGCGCCAGCGGCTCGCGCGCCGAAAACGGCAGCACGCCCGTCGCCAGCTGGTAGAGCACCGTGCCGAGCGAGAAGAGATCGGAGCGCGCGTCCAGCTCGCCGCCCTCGGCCTGCTCGGGCGACATGTACGCCGGCGATCCGATCACCGCCCCCGTCGCCGTCATCGTGGTGTCCATCGTCGCCATCCGCGCGATGCCGAAGTCGCAGAGCACGACGCGCCCGCCCTCGTCGACCATCACGTTCTCGGGCTTCACGTCGCGGTGCACGATCCCCGCGGCGTGCGCAGCGCCGAGCGCCCGCGCGAGCTTCACGCCGATCATCGCCGCCGCCTCGGGCAGCGGCGCCCCGCTCTGCGACAGGAACTGCTTCAGCGTCGGGCCCCGGATCAGCTCGGTCACCAGGTAGGCGGGGCGATCGCCCTCCTCGGGCGCGTAGTCGTGCACCGCCAGCACGTTCGGGTGGCGCAGCGCCGCCACCGCGCGCGCCTCGCGCGAAAAGCGCGCCGAGCCCTCCTTCTTCTCGGCGAGCGCCGGGTGCATGAGCTTGAGCGCGACGGTGCGCCGCAGCTCCTCGTCCTCGGCGCGGTACACCGTGGCCATGCCGCCCTGCCCGAGCTGCTCGAGGATGCGGTAGCGCCCGACCCGTTCCGGAGCGGCCATCGCCCGCTACGTCGCGGTGACAGTCTTGCGCAGCACGTCGCGGATGCTATCACGCACGCTCGGCGAGCGATCGTCGGTGCTCGTCGGCGACCACCTCGGCTTGACTTGCTCGACCCCCGAAAGTAGGTTCCACCACCCCCCGATGATGCCCCGCTTCGCGCGCTGGAAGGACGTGCTGCCCGGGGGGCTGCGCCTCGTCACCGTCGAGTTGCCGCACCTGCACACCGCGACGGTGGTGATGTACGCGCGCGTCGGGTCGCGCTACGAGTCGCCGGCGGACAATGGCCTGTCGCACTTCGTCGAGCACATGCTCTTCCGCGGCACGAAGCGCTTCCCCGACGCCTACCTGATCAACAACGCGATCGAGGAGCTGGGCGGCACGCTCTACGCCGAGACGGGGCGCGACTACTCGCTCTACCAGCTCTCGCTCCACCCCGACAGCCTCGACGCGGGTCTCGAGCTGTTCGGCGAGATCTTCCGCACGCCGGCGTTCCAGGGGATCGACGTGGAGCGGCGGATCATCCTCGAGGAGATCCTCGAGGACCTCGACGAGGACGGCCGCGAGATCAACATCGACGACGCGGCGCGCGCGGCGCTCTTCGGCGCGCACCCGCTCGGCCAGAA
>JAJXSP010000289.1 GCA_021784515.1 Myxococcales bacterium
AACGACCGCCCGCCCCAGGGCAACCGCCTCGCCGCCGGCAGCGCCGCTCGCCGACCGTTCCGGTACTCCGAATCTCAGCGCCAAGGCACTTGGTTGCCTTCCAGCGCTGACTATGGTAACCGGAATGTACGGCGTCAAAGCCGTACACGGTCCGTACATGACTCTCTCAGACGATTTTACTCCCACGCGATGGCCCCGATTCGATCGGTACATCATCGAGGCGGGGTACATCCGGCCAGCGCCGGGCGCAAAACTGACTTGGTACGATCCCTGGGAGCCGTTCCTCGAGGTCCGCGGTGAGTCTCTGGGAGACGGGGCCGCATACCACCGATTGCTCAACGCCGTTCCACGCGACCTCAAGATGCGCAAACCCGATCCTGGGCAACGGTTGAAGTTCTTGCGCCCTGGAATCGTGGACTGGACCGTTTCGAAGATCTGGACGGACAGCTACCAGGACTACAACGAGCAGGCGATCTCGGACTGGTGCTCGGGGCACGGCCTACTTGGTCTGCTCCCGCATCGCTTGCTCTACGCCGCATTCCGTTCAGAGAGCAATATCCCGGTCTCGCTGGAACGAAAGGGAGGCAGGTGGATGTGGTTCAAGTGGGACCACCTCGCTCGGCTTGTGGGCCAGGACTGGCATCCTCACGCTATGCTCCGTTCTTACGGCCGCGCCGTTCGCGAGCCGCTGGGCAGCACCTGGGCACGCTACTTCCCGTCCGTGCCTGTGGATCAATGCGAGCGCTTCGAGTATCCCTCACCGGACACCGACGAGTTCTGGCGTCTGTACGCAGAGCCGGTCGACGAATTCCTTCGCGTTGCCGACCAACTGGCGCAATGCCTCCGCTCCATCACGGAGATCCCAGAGCCCCGAAAGGGGCGTGAGGCGCTGACTCCGGTTCCCCATCAAGTCAAGCTGTATCCTGGGCTCAACGACTTTCTGGAACCCGTTCAACCCTGCCTCGACTTGAGCGGCGCAAAGCCTCAAGCACGATATTGGTCGCCTTCGCTCCTCGGTCTGTTGGCGCTAATGATCCGCGAGGATCTCGCTAGGGCGGGGGGGCGAGTAGTCACCTGTATTTGTGGTCTGATGTTTATTCATCCCAGCAAGAACTACTGCTGCAGCACTCATCAGAACACCGCCGAGAAACGTCGGCAACGCGAGAAGGCAGCGAAGCTCAAGGCGGCGGATTCCAGGAAAGCGAAGCGCAAACCGGCGGAGCGCAAGAAACCGAAGCAACGCGCTCGCAAGTCCCCATCACACCCTCGATAGCCTCGGCTCAATCGGTACGGTGTCTGTACGGCTTTGACCCGTACAGCGACAAGTGCATGCTGTTCTGCACCACCGCAGAACGGAGCAGCCATGCGCACCACGAATCGCCGCCCGCGAGTCGAGCGACCGAACGACATGACCACCTCCATCACGATGCCGCGCGATCTGCGTTTGCAGCTTGAGGCAGTGCGCCTCGAGCGCGCGCAGCGTGATCACGCACTGCCACCGCGGCTGCGGGAGATCGTGATCGAGGCGTTGAATGCGTTCGTGACGCGCGAGGCAGCTCGATAAGGAAATCGCGGCGCTGTCCGGCCAAGGAACGCGCGCCGCGATTCAGGAGCACAATGACCATCCCATCGGACGACGCATCGGTCAAGGCCAATGCCGCGTCGAGCAGCGACGACGAAGTAGCACGCGCCGCACCCGCGGCTGTGCTGCCCCGGCCCGGCGAGTTGATCGACGCGGTGACAGCGGACCTCGCTGCCGAGGATGCCGTCGGCGGCGACGGCGTGGCGGGCGGCCCCACGTCGACCAATACCGAAGCGCGCAACACCACCGACGGGCGACAGGTGCCGCGCACTCGCTCCACGACCACGCGATTCCCTCGTCTCCGCCTGCAACAGCACGGCGTGGGCGCCGGGACGTTCGTCGACACATCGACCGGCACGACCTACCCGCGCCTCGATGCGATCTTCGTGAAGATCAATACCGTCCGCCGGCTCTTCACCGACGACGAAAACGACGACGACCAGCGCCGGCTCTCCTGCTGGAGCGATCACAATTCGCGGCCATCCTCGGAGGTTCCTACGCCGAACGCGGCCACTTGCCGGACCTGCCCCCATTCAAGATGGACCACATCCGAAGGCGCCAAGAAGCCGCCGCGCTGCGGGCAAGTGGTCCGCGGCGTCGTGGTTGTCGGGGTGCCGCCGCGCCTATTCGAAGTTGACTTCGCCGGCGTCTCGGCGCAGCCGGCTCTGGCCTTCTGCGATGCCATCCGGCACAGCACCCTGCGGGCGCTCTACCTCGCGCGCGTTCCCATCGAGATCGTGACCCGTGACCGGGCGGCCGGAGGGCGCTTCCGCGCGGTGACCTTCGGCCACTGGACGACGGTCGGCGACGACGAGGCGGCCACGCTCGAAGCGCTCTTTCGGAAGGTCGCGGAGTACCCGCTCCTAGGGCGCCTGGATGAGAAGCCCGTGGGCCTGTAGATGAGCGTCGACGAGGAGCAGGCGGACGCGGAGGCCGCGGAGGAGCCCGCTGCCGCCGGAGACGTCGGCGATGCGGCGCAGTCCCCCGACATCGACGATCTGCTCAGAAAGCTCGGCGACGCGAGGCGTGCGCAGGGGACGAAGGGCGACGCGGCGTCGCCCGACGCCGACCCTTCGAGCCCGACCCTCAACGATCGCCACGCCCAGTACCTGGCGGCGCGGGCGATCAACATCACCGCGGCGCTTGCCGCCGGCATGCGCTCAGTCGACCCCGCCGAGGGGGCGAGGCTCCTCGGCCGCGGCGAGCCACTCCCTTGCGGGAGCCTCGCCGTTCCCTACCCGTTCGTCGATCCGATCTACACGCGCCTCCGCCTGGACGAACCGATCGACGGCGCCCGCTTCCTTGGGCCCGGCGGGCGACCTGTTCCGATCTACCTCTCGCCATCGCTGTTGGAGGCACCAGGGGAGATCCCGATCGTCGTCGTCGAAGGCGCCATCAAGGCCGTGGCGCTCGTCGCGCACGGCGTGCCGGCGATGGCGCTCGGAGGCACGGGTACGACCCTGGACATCAAGGCCGGACACCGTCGCCTGAATTCGTCGTGGGGACTCATCAACGTTGCCGGGCGCGAAACGGTCATTCTCTTTGACGCAAACCGCCGGACAAACCCCAACGTCGCGCGCGATGAAGCCCGCCTCGCTGTCGCGCTCGAAGAAGCCGGCGCCGTCGTGCGCGTCGCTGATCTCCCGCGTGATGTGGGTGCAGGTGAATGGGGGCCGGATGATTTTGTCGCCGCCCGCGGCATCGATGAGCTTCGCGGCGTCGTCGGCGCTGCCGTCGACGGAGACCCCGTCAAACGAGTGCAGGTGATCGTGAAGCAGACCGACGCAGCACAACGCGCTGAAGACGCGGCCGGGCTGCTCGAGAATCTACCGTTCCTGATCTCGATCATCGAGCGCGGCACCGGAGCCGAGCAGCGCGTTCGGGCCGCGCTGCGCGAAATCAAGATCTCGGCCAAGGTGTTTGATGCCGCCCTCGGAGCCGCGAAGAAAAAAGTCACCGACGCGAACAAGGCCGCGGCGGCGGCGACGCCAAAGGTCAGCGGTCAGAGGGAGTACGAGGTACATGAAGGGCGCATTTGCCGCTGCTTCATGACCGAGGCGGGGATGGACTTCGCGCCCTTGACGAACTTCTCGGCGCTCATAGAGCGCGAGATCGTCACCGACGACGGCGCGGAAGAACGCCTGCGTTTCGAGATCCGCGGCGCTTTGGCAGACCGTAGCCCGCTCCCGCGGATCGTTGTTGAAGCAGAGGACTTCTCGCGGATGCAGTGGCCAGTGGCGAAGTGGGGAGCGCGGGCGATCCTCCAGGCCGAGCCGAGCACGCCGCACCATGTCCGAGCAGCTATCCAGGGGCTGTCGTCCCCGGACCGAGTTCAGGTCTACACGCACACAGGCTTTCGCAAGATCGACGGCAAATGGCTCTACCTGCACGGCGGCGGCGCTCTTGGCGGGGAAGGCGTTCTCACACACCTCGATGGGCCTTTGGCGCGCTACCAACTCCCATCGACGATCGAAGATCCGCGTGAGGCCGTCCCCGAGTCGACCGCGGTCTTCGACAAGGGCGACCGCAAGCAGACGTTCGTGCACGGCGGCAACAGTCTCCAGGAGCGCGTCATCCCCGTGCTCACCATCGAGCACCGAGCCGCGGTTGGGGCGAGTTCGGTGCAGTACAGGGTCTTGGCCGACGCGCTCGAGGGCGTCGCCGGCATGCACTGCAAGCTCCAGCCATTCGACGCCGAGCGGCTGCGCTCGGTGGCGCTGCGGCTGCGCGATCTCTTTCGCGCCAACGACCGAGGGCGGCTCGAGCAGCTCATCAGCGATGAGTTCATCGACCGCTTGGTGAGCGAGGTGACGACCGGCTTCAAGGGCGACGTCGGGGTCGTGCCGCGGCAGTTCCTCCGCGAGTTCGTGACGCAGTTGGACCTCGTCGAGGAAGACCCCGACTACGTGCCGATGGAGCACTACAAGTTCACCGCCAAGGCGCTCTCGCCGGAGGAGAAGGAAGCGCTGGCGGGTGTCGCCGCGTCCGTCGTCGATCCCCCCGACGGCGTCGAGGACCTCGTGCCCAGGGAAGACGTCTGGTGAGCACGTTCGCCCGGTTCGCGCCGCGGTTGCAGGAGGCGATCGTGGCCCGGCTCGGCTGGACGTCGCTGCGCCCGGTGCAGGAGCTGGCGGGCGAGGCGCTCCTCGATGGCAAGAACGCGCTCGTGCTGGCGCCGACCGCCGGTGGCAAGACGGAGGCGGCGATCTTCCCAACGCTGTCGCGTCTTCTTCAGGAGCCCGTCGACGGAGTGGCCGCGATCTACGTCGCACCGATCAAGGCGCTGCTCAACAACCAGGCGGAGCGCCTCGGCCAGTACACCGAAATGGTCGGGCTTCGGCGGTTCGTGTGGCACGGCGATGCGCCCGACAACGAGCGCCGCCAGTTCTTGCGCGACCCGGCCGAGCTACTGATGACGACGCCCGAGTCGCTCGAGGTAATGCTCATCTCGCCTCGCGTTGACGTGGGCGTGATATTCGCCGAGCTGCGCGTGGTGATCGTCGACGAGATCCATGCCATGGCCGGGAGCGACCGCGGCGCCCACCTCTTGAGCGTACTCGAGCGCCTCGTGCGCCACTCGCGCCACGACGTGCAGCGCATCGGCCTGAGCGCCACCGTCGGCAATCCCGACACGATCCTCGCCTGGCTCCAGGGCACGTCGAAGCGCGCGAGCGTCGTTATCGATCCGCCGAAGGAGCCCGCCAAGCGGCAGCTGCTCATCGCGTTCCGCGGCGACCTGCCGACGCTGGCCCACGACGCTGCCCGCCTTGCGCGGGGCGGCAAGAGCCTCTTCTTCTGCCAGTCGCGCGCCACCACCGAGGCCGTCGCGGAGCAGATGAGGCGCGCCGGCACAGAGGTGTTCGTGCACCACAGCGCCGTGTCGCGCGACGAACGGGCGCTCGCCGAGGAGCGGTTCCACCACGGCACCGACGCCTGCATCGTGTGTACCTCGACCTTGGAGCTAGGCATCGACGTTGGCGACCTCGACCGCGTGCTCCAGCACGAAGCCCCGGACACCGTCTCGTCGTTCCTCCAGCGCATGGGACGCACCGGCCGCCGCGCCGGCCAGACCGCCAACACCACCTTCTTCTGCGAGACCAGCGACGGCGTGCTCCAGGCGATCGCGCTCATCGAGCTGGCGAAGGCGGGCTGGGTGGAGCGGGTGCGGCTCACCGACGACACCATCGACGCGCTGATCGCGATCCGCGATGCCTGCCGCGCCGACGGGATCATCGCCAGCGACCGCCGCTGGAAGAAGAGCCTCAAGCTGGTGCAGGCGTCGGCGTGGATGGCGGGGGAGAGGGCGACGACGCCGGAAGACCTCGCCATCTTGATCGACTCGCTGTGGCGGGAGCCCAAGGAGCGCGCGAAGGTCGCGCGCCTCGTCGGCAAGCTCGCCGATCCGGTGGGCACGCAGGCCGCCGAGCTGCTCGATGCCGCGCGCGAGACGGCGCAGAAGGTCAGCGGCATGAAGAGCGGGGACCGCAAGCAGTACATCTCGACGGCGGCGCAGGCGATCGATCAGTTCACCGCGCAGCAGTCGAAGCTCGCGGAGCTGGCGCGCTCCGGCGGGCGCCGCGCGAAGACCGTCATCGCCGACGCCTCCTCGGAGATCCAGCAGATGCACGCCGAGATGGCGCGGGCGGTGTCGGCGGGCCTCGGCCTGCGGAGCCTCCGGTAGCCATGCGCCGCATCATCTATGAGGTGCCGCGGTGGCACGTCTACCTCCACCGCGACGCCCGTGGTCTGCCGTCGGTGGAGAGCGGCGACGCGCCCACGCGCCGCTTCGAAGACGAGCTGTTCGACCGCCTCTACAGTGGAGGTGGCGAGCTGCTCGACGAGGCCGATCGCGACGGCGCGCTGCGGGGGTGGGCGGAGAAGGTGCACGCGGCTGCGACCAGCTCCCCCGATTTCGCGCGCCTCGGGAGCGAGTGCAGGGGTGACGCCAGCGCGGCGGCGACGGCAGTGGAGACGCTGCTCGACGCGCTCAAGCCGCAGCTCGACGAGGCGCAGGCGACCGATGTGCCGGCGCTGCGGCGCGTCGTGAAGACGGCGTGCGCGAAGGCGAGCGCCGCCGTCGAGGAGATGCGCGAGACCACCGAGGGCCTCGACCAGGTGGCCTTCGGGAATGCACCAGGCACCGGGAGCGTCAAGGGCGAGTCGCGGCCCAACGGCAGGACGCGCACGCTGGCCACGAGGATCAAGAACGACGCGCGACTCCGCCGCATCGCCCTCCTCGCGGGCCGGTTCAAGCGCATCGCGGCGATGAAGCAGCGCCAGAAGGTGAAGCACGGCGCTGACGAGATCTCCGACGTGGAGCAGGGCGCCGATCTCGGTCGGCTGCTCCCCGCCGAGCTGGCGCGGTTCGTCCACCCGAAGCTCCGCCTCGCTATGCTCCGCGACCTCACCGAGCGACGCTGTCTCCAGTACGCGCTCACCGGCAGCGAGACGCTCGGCAAGGGACCGCTGGTGGTCTGCCTGGACAAGAGCGGGTCGATGGACGGCCCGCCTGACATCTGGGCCACCGCCATCGCTCTGGCCCTCCTCGATGTGGCGCAGCGGGAGCGGCGACCTCCCGTGGGCGTTGAGCGAGGATGGCATGCACGCAATCACGGGATGGCTTGCAGGGGAGCAGCCGGAGACTTCGGCCGCGACCAAGGGGGGCGATCGGGGGTCTGCCCGGTGATGGAGCCTTGGCGCCCCGCCGCAGCGGGACCGCCGGTTCTTTTCTTGCCACCATCAACAACCGCGTCGTGATGGCGGGCGCCGGGCGACGAAGCGCTGCGCGCCTCGCGGGCGGCCCGACGACGAGCGTGATCTCACTGGCGGCAGGTGAACTCCGCGAGCGCCGCCGCCACCCACGTCGGCTCCTCGGCGCCGAGCGCCGGGGCGTAGTCGACCGAGACGAGATCGTGGACCCGTGCTTCGAGCTGCCCATCGAGCAGCGCCACGAGGACAGGACCAGCGTCGCGGAAGTCGGAGCGGGTCGACGCGGCGTGGTCGAGGAAGGCGGGGTAGTCGCGCCGCGCGAGCAGCGTGAAGGCCTCCTCGACGTTGGACCGTGCCCAGTTGATGGTGTCGGATGCAGTCCGCGCACGCCGCGCCTCGATCGGCGTGCCGTAGCCGACGCCGTGGTGGATGGGGTCGGCGGTGGCGATGATCGGCACGCCGCGCTCATGAAGCCGCCGCAGCTCGTCGAGCCCTGGTAGGTCGTCCGGGTGGTCGCCGACGAGGAACGGGTAGCGCGCGATGATGCGCGGTGGGGTGCGCCCTGCGCGTCGCGCCGCGAGGTCCACCAGCTTGGTGAAGGCGTCGAGGGAGAACTCCTCGGTCCAGCAGCCGGCGTCGCCGTCAACGCCGGCGCCGTGGACACGCCGCAGCTCGGCGACCGCCGGCGCATCGGCGGCGCGGGCGCGGGCGACCATCTCGGCGTCGGCCTCGCGGGCGCCGTGCAGCACGCCGATGGCGAGGATCTCGTCGGCGCCGGCGCGCACCACGGCGTTC
>JAJXSP010000290.1 GCA_021784515.1 Myxococcales bacterium
GCCGGGCAGTCGTTCTTCCCGACGAACGCGGGCTACGTATCGGGGCTCATCGGCTGGGACTTCTGGGAGTGGGGCACGCGCTACGCGATGGTGGGCGTCGAGCGGACGCGCACCGAGGAGGCCGCGCTCGAGGTGCAGCGCCGGCAGCGCGACGTGGCGCTCGAGGTGACGACGCGCTTCGTGGAGGCGCGCTCGGCGCGCGCGGCGCTCGACGTCGCGCGCGCGGCGGTGGCGCAGGCCGAGGAGGCGTACCGCGTGATGGGCGCGTTGCGCGACAACGGCCGCGCCACCACCACCGACCTGCTCGACGCACAGCTCGCCAAGGTGCGCGCCCGCGTGGACGTCACGCGCGCCGCGTATCGCTACCTCGTCGCCCACGCCGCCTTCGAACGCGCGGTGGGCGTCGAGCCGGGGCCGCGCTGATGGCGCGTCACGCTGCGGGCGTGATGCCGCCGTCGAGGAGCGGTGCCGGCGTCGGTGCGGGCGAGGCCGGCCGACGCACGCGGCGCGCGACCATCGAGTAGAGCACCGGCACCGCCATCCGGCTGATCGCCAGCGAGGCGATCTCGCCCGCCATGAGCGACAGCGCGAGCCCCTGGAAGATCGGGTCGAAGAGGATCACCGCGGAGCCACAGATCACCGCCAACGCGGTGAGCAGCATCGGGCGGAAGCGCACCGCGCCGGCGTCCACCACCGCCCGGTCGAGCACCATCCCCTCGTCGAGGCGCGCCTCGATGAAGTCGACCAGGATGATCGAGTTGCGCACCACGATGCCGGCGCCCGCGATGAAGCCGATCATCGACGTGGCGGTGAAGAAGGCGCCCATCGCGGCGTGCGCCGGCAGGATGCCGACGAGGGAGAACGGGATCGCCGCCATCACCACCAGCGGCGTCACGAACGAGCGGAACCACCCGACGAGCAGCCCGTAGATCAGCACGAGCACGATCGCGAAGGCCACGCCGAGATCGCGGAACACCTCGAGCGTGATCTGCCACTCGCCGTCCCACTTCACCGCCGGCCGCGCGTCGCTCGGCGGCAGCGAGATGTCGTAGATGCCGACCTCGCCGGGCGCGCCGCCGAAGGCGCGGGCGTCGAGCGCGCGCACCGCCTCGTTCATGGCGGAGATCGCGTAGACCGAGCTCTCGGCGCCGCCCGCCACGTCGCCGGTGACGTAGACCACCGGCAGGAGGTTCTTGTGATAGATGCTGCGGTCCTCGACGGTGTGCTCCACGCGCACCAGCTCGCCGAGCGGCACCAGCGCGCCCGAGGCGCGGTCGGGGATGCGCAGCGCCAGCAGGTCCTCCGCCCCGGAGCGCAGCGGGCGCGGCAGGTCGAGCACGATCGCCAGGTCCTCCCGCTCGCGCGCGACGTGCAGCAGCCCCACCGGCTGCCCGCCGACGGCGACGCGCAGGCTCTCGGCGATCGCCTCGGCGGTGATGCCGTGGAGCGCGGCCTTCTCCTTGTCCACGACGAGCCGCTCCTCGGGGTGCGGGTCCTCCACGTACCAGTTCACGTCCACCACGCCCGGCGTGCGCCGGAAGATCGCGCGCATCGCCTCGGCGAGCCGCAGGCGCGAGGGCGCGTCCGGTCCGTACACCTCGGCGACCAGCGTCTGCAGCACCGGCGGGCCGGGCGGCACCTCCGCGACGGCGATCCGCGCGTCGTAGCGCGCCGCGATGGCGGCGACCGCGGGGCGGATGCGGCGCGCGATGGCGTGGCTCTGCGCCTTGCGGTCGCCCTTGGGAACGAGGTTCACCTGCACGTCGGCGACGCTCGCGCCGGCGCGCAGGTCGTAGTGGCGCACCAGGCCGTTGAAGTTGAAGGGCGAGGCGGTGCCGACGTAGACCTGCTCGTCGGTGACCTCGCGCTCGCCGCGCACCGATGTGGCGATCTCGCGCGCCGCCTGCGCGGTGCGCTCGAGCGAGCTGCCCTCGGGCATGTCGAGGACGACGTCGAGCTCGCTCTTGTTGTCGAACGGCAGCATCTTCACCCGCACCACGCCGAGCGGGACGAGCGCCGTCGCCCCGACGAGCATGAGCGCGATGCCGCCGAGGAAGGACCAGCGCCACCTCGCGCGGCCCACCAGGCGCGACATCACCGCGCGGTAGGCGCGCGTCATGCGGTCCTCGCGGCCGTGGGCGTGGCGGCGCGCGCCGTCGCCGCGCGTGCGGAGGATGCGCACCGCCGCCCACGGCGTCACCACGAAGGCGATCAGCAGCGAGAACACCATCGCCGCGCTCGCCCCGACGGGGATCGGCCGCATGTAGGGCCCCATCAGGCCGCTCACGAACGCCATCGGCAGGATCGCCGCGATCACCGCCAGCGTCGCCAGCACCGTCGGGTTGCCCACCTCCTCGACCGCCTCGACGACCACCTCCTTTCCGGGGCGGCCGCGGTTGCCCGGCAGATCGCGGTGGCGCACCACGTTCTCCACCACGACGATCGCGTCGTCGACCAGGATGCCGATCGAGAAGATCAGCGCGAAGAGCGTGATGCGGTTGAGCGTGTAGCCGACGAGGTAGAAGACCAGCAGCGTGAGCGCCAGCGTCGAGGGGATGGCGATGGCGACGACGGCCGACTCGCGCCAGCCGAGCATGAAGAGGATGAGCAGCGTCACGCTCGCCACCGCGATCGCCATGTGGAGCAGCAGCTCGTTCGACTTCTCGGCGGCGGTGGCGCCGTAGTGACGGGTGATCGACACCGTCACGTCGCGCGGGATCGCGGTGCCCTCGAGGCGGTGCACCTGCGCGAGCACCGCGTCGGCGACCTGGATCGCGTTTTCGCCGGGCCGCTTGGCGACGGTGATCGTCACCGCCGGCTCCTCGCGCGGCGCGCCCTGGGCGGCGCCCACGCCGTAGAAGACGTACTGGCGCGGCTCCTCGGCGCCGTCGGTGACGCGCGCCACGTCGCGCACGTACACCGGGTTGCCGTGAAAGACGCCCACCACCGTGGCGCCCACGTCGTCGGCGCTCGCGAAGAAGGCGCCGGTCTGCACCACGACGTCGCGGTTGCCGACGGTGAGCGAGCCCGCCGACTGCTGCCGGTTGGCCTGCTCGAGCACGCCGGCGACCTCGCCCACGCCGAGCCCGCGCGCCGCCAGCGCCGACGGATCGAGCTGCACGCGCACCTCCCGCCGCAGCCCGCCGATGAGGCGCGTCTCGGACACCTCGGGCACGTGCTTGATCTCGGCGGCCACCTCCGCCGCCACGCGCCGGAGCATGAGGTGGTCGTAGCGCGCCGAGTGCAAAGTGAGCGCGAGGATGGGCACGTCGTCGATCGAGCGCGCCTTCACCAGCGGCGGCGACGCGCCCGGCGGGATGCGATCGGCATTCGCTCGGAGCTTCTGGTGGAGCCGGACCAGCGAGCGCTCGACGTCCTCGCCGACGCGGAAGCGCGCCACCACCAGCGAGCGGCCCGGCTGGCTCGTCGAGTAGACGTACTCCACGCCCGGGATCTCCCAGAGCAGCCGCTCGAGCGGCGCCGAGACGCGGTGCTCCACCTCCTCGGCGCCGGCGCCCGGCATGGCGACCATCACGTCCACCATCGGCACCTTGATCTGCGGCTCCTCCTCGCGCGGCAGCACGAGGATCGAGAGCAGCCCGAGCAGCACCGAGGCGACGATGATCAGCGGCGTGAGCTTGGAGTCGACGAAGGCGCGCGCGAGGGAGCCGGCGATGCCGCGGTGGCGGCGCGCGCTCATCGGCGCTCCACGCGCACGCGCTCGCCGTCGACGAGGCGGGACGGCTCCGACACGGCGACCAGCTCGCCGCCGTCGAGCCCGGAGAGCACCTCGGCCCGGCCGGCGCGCTCGCGGCCGATCCGCACCAGGCGAAGCCGCGCCACGCCGCCCTCGACGACGAACACCTCCTCGAGCTGGCCGCGCCGCACCACCGCCTCCGCCGGCACCACCACCGCGCGCGCCTCGCCGGTGGGGAGCAGCAGCCGGCCGAAGAGGCCCGAGCGCAGCGTCGGAGCGGGCGGCAGATCGAGCTTCACCAGCACGGTGCGGCTCGCCGGGTCGGCGGCGGGGCTCACCTCCGCCACCGTCGCCGCGATCTCGCGCTCGACGCCGTCCACGCGCACGCGCATCGGGCGCCCGCGCTCGATGCGGCGGGCGAACACCTCGGGGATGGACGCCTCGAAGCGCAGCGCGCCGGGCTCCTCCACGACGAGGAGCGACCGCCCCGGCACGGCGGTGTCGCCGACCTCCACCTGCTTCGAGGTCACCACGCCGTCGAAGGGCGCGCGCAGCGTGGCGTGGCCGGCGAGGGAGCTGGCTTCGCGCTCCGCCGCCTCGGCCACGCGCCGCTTCGCCTGCAGGTCGTCGACCTCCGCGGCCGGGATGGCGTGGGCGGCGCGCAGTCGCTCGGCGCGCTCGGCCTCGAGCCTGGCGTGCGCCCGGACCGCGCGCGCCTGCGCGAGCCGCGCGTCGCTCTCTCCGACGGAGAGCCGCACCAGCAGGTCGCCCGCGCGGACGCGGCTGCCGAGCGTGACGTGCACCTCCCGCACGCGCCCCATCACCGTCGGAGCGATGGCCGCCGCGGTGCGAGCGCGCACCGTGCCCACCACCTCCTCGCCCGCCACGCGCGTCTCCACGCGGACGGGTTCGACGCGAACGGATCGCTCGATGGGCGCGGCGGGCCGGGAGGCGCGGCCGGTCCCGCACGCCGGGGTGAGGGCGCCGAGGAGCAGCGGCACGAATGCGGCGCGGCGCACCAACGACGCGCCTCGGTCGAGGCTCATGTGGCGATGCCCCTCCTCCTGGCGTTCCCCCGCGCGGCCGATCGCTTCGGCGGATGAAAATAGGACCGTGCGGCAGTTCGTCAAGGAGCCGCGGCGGAGCGCCCCTCGAGCCGGGGCGCACCGTCGAGCAGCTGCGCCGCGGGCGCGATCAGGCGGGGCGTGTCGACGGCTGCGCCGGCACGCTCCGGCGGCGCGCGACGCAGACCCACGAGTGCGACCGGGGGAGGCCCTGCGCCTGGAACGTCGCCGCGCGCAGCTCGACGATCTCCAGGACCGGTTCGATCGCCTCGACGATCTCCCGCGCCGATCGCCGCGGCGGTCCCGCGTCGCGCGGCGGCCCCTCGGTGCTGCCGATCAGGCTGAGCCAGACGCCGTCGGGGCCGAGCACCTTGCCGACCCGCTCGGCGAAGACCGCGCGCTGCCCGGCTTCGTGGAAGACGTGGAAGCAGCCCCGGTCGAACACGAAGCGGAACTCCCCCGCGGGCAGCTCGCCCGTCAGGAAGTCGAGCGCCGCGAACCGGCACGGCAGCGCGCGCTCGCCCAGCCTGGCCTGCGCCTTTTCGATCGCGAGCGGCGAGAGATCGACGCCGAGCACGTCGAAGCCCTGCCCGGCGAGCCACGACGCGTTGGTTCCCGTCCCGCAGCCGACCTCGAGCGCGCGGCCCGGCGTCACGCCGCCCGAACGGACGAAGCGCACGAGGTTGTCGTCGGGTTCGCCGGTGTCCCAGGGCAGGTCGCCCGAGGCGTAGCGGTCATTCCAGGGTGTGTTCGGCACGGTTGCCTCCAATGGTCACGCGAAGCCTACTCCGCGATCGCGGCCTTCAGCCCGCGAACAGCACGATGCCGGCGCGCAGGGCGGCCGCCGACGCGAGGACCGCCAGCGGCGGCACGCGGAGCACGAGCAGGAGCGCGGCGCCGAGGGCCACGGCGCCATCGCCCCAGCCGTGGAGCACGGTCATCCCGAGGCCGATCGCGGCCGCGCCGACGATCCCGGCGACCGCCGGCGCCAGCGCCGCGAACAGCGCGCGCACGATCTCCGAGTGCCGGAACCGCTCGATCGATCGCCCGACGAGCGCGGTGGCGACGAAGGCCGGAAGGAAGGTGGCGACCGTGGCGGCGAGCGCGCCGACCGGGCCGGCGATGCGGAAACCGACGAAGGTGGCGGTGATCGCCACCGGGCCGGGGGTGATCTGGCCGAGCGTGACGGCGTCGGCCAGCTCGCGCGGCGTCAGCCAGTGGAGCGTCCCGACGATCTGGTGATCGAGCACCGGGATCATCGCCAGCCCGCCGCCGAAGGTCGCGGCGCCGATGCGCAGGAACACGAGCCCCATCTTCACGAGCAGCGGCAGCGACGGCGACACGGCGAGCAGCGGCGGGCGGGGCGTCGCGCGGGCGCGCCACAGCGCCGGCGCGACCCCCACGACGACGGCCACCAGGACGACCTCGAAGACGCCCACCCCCAGCTCGACCGCGACGAGCGAGGCGAGGGCGGCGGCGATCTGCCACGGCTTTCGCAGCGGCCGTCCGAGGTCCCACGCGACGAGCGCGATGACGGCGACGACCGCGGGGTTCATCCCGGCGAAGATCGCCTCGACGCGGTCGACCCCACGGAGCGCCTCGTAGAAGGCGCCGAAGGCCACCATCAGGAGCGCCGACGGCAGGAGGAACAACGCGGTGGCCAGCGCCGCGCCCGCGACCCCGCCCTCGCGCAGCCCGAGCAGCGTGAAGAAGTTCGCCCCGCTCGCGCCGGGGAGGCTCTGCGCGACCGCGACGGCGTCGGCGTATTGCTCGGGCGTGAGCCATCGGCGCCGGTCCACGACCAGCCGGCGGAGCTGCGCGAGCACGGCGTAGCCGCCGCCGAAGCCCACGAGGCCGAGCCACGCCGCGACGACGAGCACCGGGACGAGCCCAGGTGATCGGACGGGAGCCGGCGACGCGCTTGGGGCGGCGACCATCGCCCGCGCATCATGCAACGGATCGGCCGTTTGGCCAGCAGGGCGCCGGACCGGCTCGGACGGGGGCGAACGGGTGGGCGGCGACCGCCGACCATTGCATTTCGCAAGAGGCTGTCCATCGATCCCCGGGCCAGTGGGGCGTGAGGGGCCGGTGTGGCGCCTGCTTAGGGCGCCGGATGCCGCTCTGCCCGTCCTCTTGCGTTCTGCTAGATCGGGACACCGGGACACCGCGATTCGCGGCAAGGAGCGAGGCCGGTACCGTCGCGCCGGGGTGGGCCGACCGCCTTCGAGGGCACGAGCGGTGCCCGGTTGGGCGTGCCTTCGTCGCACCTCCCTCCGAATCTCGCGGCACGCGCTCTGCACGGCCCGCGAGCACCGCGGCGAGGGCGAACCGCGGGCTGCTCCAGGTCCGGTGAGTCGGAGAGTCGCGATGGCCGAGTCGAACCCACACCCGTTGTCGCGAGCGCATCGCTGGCCGCTGGGCGCGCCCGCGGCCCTCCTCCTGTCGGCCTGCGCGACCGTTGCGCCCGGCCACGCCGGGGTGCTCGTCACGGTGTCGGGGCTCGCGCCGGACACGCTCGGCGAGGGCCTCCACCTCCTCCCCCCGCTCGCTCACGTGGACGACTACGATCTCCGCGGCCAGCAGCAGGACGAGGATCTGGTCGCCATCACCGCCGACGGCGCGCCGGTCGCCGCCCGCGCGTCGCTGGTGACGTACCACGTGGTCGCGTCCGAGCTCACCGCGCTCGAGCGCGAGGTCGGGCCCGACTACTACCGGATCATCGTCCGGCCGATCATCGGCTCGACGGTGCGGAGGGTGCTCGCGGGCTATTCGGCCGCCGAGCTGGATACGCCGACCATCCGCGCCGCCCAGGCCGAAATCACCCGGATCGCCACCGCGCGGCTGCGGCCATTCCACCTCGTGCTCGACGCCCTCGACCTGCGGACGCTCGCCGTCCTGCTCTCGGCGCCGGCGCTGCGCTCCGTCGAGGAGGCGGGCGTCCTCGACCAGCAGGTGCAGTCGAAACCGAACAAGCTCGAGGTCGCGCGCCGACGCGGCGACGCGCTGCGGGAGCGCGCGCGGTCGATCGCCGGCGCCCACGCGCTGGTGGCCCCGACGCTCACGCCCGAGGTGCTCGACGACGATCGTCGCCGCGCCGAAGCCGCGCTCCTCTCCGCCCCGAGCACCACGGTGGTGTTCGAGAACTCCGGCCAGCCCTCTCCCTTGGAGATCACGCCATGATGAAATCCCGGCTCTATCTGCCCGTCCTGCTCCTCGCCTGCGCGAGCGGTTGCGCCACCGTCGGCCCCGGCCAGGTCGGCGTCCTGTGGCGCGCCTCGGGCGGCACGCAGCCTCGGCCCTACCCCGAAGG
>JAJXSP010000291.1 GCA_021784515.1 Myxococcales bacterium
AGCCCCGCGAGTCGGGCTTCGAGAAGACCATCGTCGAGCGGCTGCGCTGGCTCGACGAGCGGCGGCGGCGGTAGGACGATTTCCCGCCTCGGAGGATCCGGATGAAGACGCGCATCCTGGTCGTGGACGACCACCCGGTGGTCCGTCTCGGGCTGCGGGCGATGCTCGAGGCCGGCGACGACGTGGCGATCGTCGGCGAGGCGTCGACGGGCGAGGAGGCGCTGCAGATGGTCGACCGGCTGTCGCCCGACATCGTCCTGATGGACCTCGGAGCGCGGGGGATGTCGGGCGTCGAGGCGACGCGCCGGCTCAAGGCGTCGCACGCGCAGGTGGCGGTCATCGCGTTCACCTTCCGCGAGGACGAGGAGTCCTTCTTCCAGATGCTCGGCGCCGGCGCGAGCGGCTACGTGCCCACGCGCGCCGCGCCCGAGGAGCTGCTGGCCGCGATCCGGACCGTCGCGGGGGGCGAAGTATACCTCCACCCGTCGCTGGCGAAGCTGCTGGTGCGCGACTACCTCAAGCAGGAGCGCCGCGGCTCGCCGCAGGTCGACGGACTGAGCGCCCGCGAGCGGGAGGTGCTGGCGCTGCTGGCCGAAGGGAAGGGCAACGCGGCGATCGGCGAGCAGCTCGGGATCAGCCACAAGACCGTCGCCCGGCACCGCGAGAACATCATGCACAAGCTCGGGCTGCGCGCGCGCACCGACCTGGTGAAGTACGCCGTCCGCAAGGGCCTCGTCCGCGCCCCGATGGAGTGACGAACGCCCGCCATTGACACGCCGGCGCGGCAATCGAAGGATCAATCGCCGGAACGATGAGCTCCCTCGAACAATCCACGCAACCCGAGACCTGCCCGCGCTGCGGGCGCGCGCGCCACTCGGGCGAGGATGCCTGTCCGCGCTGCGGACTGCTGGTGGTGCGGTGGCGGACCTTCCGGCCGGACGCCGACGACCCGCCCGGGCTGCAGCCGCTGTGGGAAGGGCTGGTCGCCGCGTGGAGCGACGCGGCGGCGCACGATCGCGCGCTCGCGGTGGCCAGCAACCTGGCGGCGCTCCCGGCGCTCGCACGGCGCTACCGCGCGCGGCTCGCCGCCGACGCGGGTGACGAGATGGCGCGCGAGCGGCTGCAGAGGGTGGCGGTGCTCGTCGAGACGGGCGCGCGGGCGCAGGCCGAGGAGCAGGTGCAGCGGTCGAGCCTGTTCCGCGTCGTCTACTTCGCCGGCTACGTCGTGGGGGTGATGGGGATGGCGGTGGCCGCCTACGTGCTCTTCATCGTGCTGCGCCAGCGCCACTGACCAGAACCCGCGTTGCGATGGGCGCGCGGCGCGCGGGCGTGACGCCCCGCGCCGCCGTGCTATCGTCATCGGTTGCCGTGAGCCTGCACCACTCCCCGCATCCGCACCCCACCGACGAGGAGGTCCGCCCGACGCTCGCCGAGGTGCTCGACCCTCGCACGCGCCGGCTGATCGACGAGGCCGCGCGCGCCTTCGGCCTCGCCGTCCATGTCTTTGCGTGCGACGGCGCGCCGCTCGTCGGGGAGCGCCCGCCCTCCGCGTTGGTCGCCGCCGCGGCGCCGGAGCTGGCCGCGGTGGAGCTGGGGGCCCAGCGCTACCGCGTGCGGCAGCTGGTGATCGACGGGTGCGCCGTGGGCGGCCTCGCCGTCGGACCGATCGCGGAGGCCGACGAGCCGCAGCGCGGCGGCGCGGCGCTCCACCTCTGCCGCCTCGTCGCCGAGCTGGTCGCGGCCGGCCAGGAGCGCGTGGAGGCGGCGCGCCGGAATGCCGCCCTCCTCGAGGACGCCGACGCCGAGCTGCAGGGCCAGAACGAGCGGCTGGCGCTGGCGGTGCGGCGGCTCGAGGATCTGGACCGGATCAAGTCGAACTTCCTCTCGACGGTGTCGCACGAGCTGCGCACGCCGCTCACGTCGGTGATCGGCTACTCGGAGATGCTGCTCGAGGGGCTGGCCGGTCCGCTCAACCCCGAGCAGGCCGACTACGTGAAGACGGTGATGGAGAAGGGCGAGCAGCTCCTCTCGATCATCCAGGGCATCCTCGACATCTCGCGCATCGAGGCGGGCGGGCTCACGCTCGACCGCTCTCGCTTCGACGTGGCGGACGCGATCAAGAGCGCGCTCTCGACGGTGACGCCGGGCGCGCGGCGCAAGAAGCTGCAGCTCTCGAGCGAGCTGCCCGAGTCGTTGCCGCCGCTGTACGCCGATCGGGACAAGGTGCGCCAGATCCTGATCAACCTGCTCGGCAACGCCGTGAAGTTCACGCCCGAGGGCGGGCGCGTCGTGGTGCGGGCCGAGGTGGCGGCGCTGCGCCGCGCGCAAGACGAGGCGTGCGCGGGCTCGCTCCGGGCGCTGCGGATCGCCGTCGTCGACTCGGGCATCGGGATCCCCGTCGAGGCGATGGCGCGAATCTTCGACCCCTTCTTCCAGGTGGACGGATCGTCCACGCGCGAGTACGGCGGCACCGGGCTCGGGCTGTCGATCGTGAAGAGCTTCGTCAGCGCGCACGGCGGGCGCGTGTGGGCGGAGTCGTCGCCCGGGAGCGGCAGCACCTTCTTCGTCACGCTGCCGCTCGCGGATTGAGCGAGGTCGGCGTGCCGCGTCGCAGTGGGGGGCATTGATGGGACCCTGGTGGGTCGAGCGCCTGCTCGGCATCGCAGCGCTCCTCGGGCTGTCGGGGCTGTTCTCCGGCACCGAGACGGCGCTGCTCTCGCTCTCGCGCGTGAAGCGCGAGGCGATGGGCAGCCGCGACGACAAGAAGGATCGCGCGGTGCTCGCGCTCTTGGCCGACCCGCGGCAGCTGATCGTCACCGTCATCCTCTGCAACGAGCTGGTGAACGTCGCCGTCTCGACGCTCGCGGCGGGCATCGGCGAGCAGACGCTCCACGGGCTCGGCGTGCACAAAGACGCCTGGGTCACCGTCGCGACCGCCGCGTTCACCGTGCCGCTGCTCGTGCTGATCGGCGACATGACGCCCAAGACGCTGGCGCTGCGCGCCGCCGAAGGGTGGGCGCGCGCGATGGCCGGCCCGATGCGGACGATCGCGCGCGTGCTCACGCCGCTGCGCTTCGTGGTGCGCCTCGTCTCCGACGCGATCATCAACCTGCTCGGCGGGCGGCCGCCGTCGCGCGAGGAGGGGATCCGCGAGGCGGAGTTCCGCGCGCTCGTCGACGTCGGCGCGCGGGAGGGCGAGGTGGAGCTGGCCGAGCGGCGCCTCATCCACAACGTCTTCGAGTTCGGCGATCGCACCGTGCGCGAGGTGATGACCCGCGGTGACAAGCTCTTCACGCTGCCCTACGAGATGCCGCTCGGCCGCCTCGTCGAGGCGGTGGCGCAGTCGCGCTACAGCCGGGTTCCGATCGTGCGGCGCTCGGCGCTGGCGGGGAAGGGCTCGCCGCGCCGCCCCGAGGAGGTGGTCGGCGTGCTCCACGCCAAGGATCTCGTCGGCTACGCGCGCGGCCGCCTCGAGGGCCACACCATCCAGGACCTCTTGCGCCCGCCGTTCTTCGTCCCGCACGCCACCAAGTGCGACCGACTGTTCCGCGAGTTCCAGAAGCGCAAGACGCACATCGCGCTGGTGGTGGACGAGTACGGCCGCCTCGAGGGCGTGGTGACGATGGAGGATCTGCTCGAGGAGCTGTTCGGGGAGATTGTGGACGAAAAGGAGGTGCGCACTTGATCCGCGCGAGTGACGCGCGGTGGGGGGAGGCTCGCGCGGCCTGGCCGAGCGAGGGGGGACGGGAACGTCCCCCCCTGATCGACGCGAAGGAGGTGCGCCCGTGACCGCGGCGCTGATCGTCGCCGGCGTGTGCCTGGTGATCGAGGCGCTCTTCTCGGGCAGCGAGGTGGCGCTCGTCGCCGCCGACCGCCTGAAGATCCGCCAGGGCGCCGAGGCGGGACGCCGCTCGCACCGCCTGCTGCTGCGGATGCTCGCCACGCCGCAGCGACTGCTCGCCACCACGCTCATCGGGACGCAGCTGGCGATCGTCACCGCCACCGTCACCGTCACGCTCGCGCTCTCCGATCGCTACGGCTCGGGGCACGGCGCGCTGCTCACCCTCCTCCTGCTCACGCCGGTGCTGGTGATCCTCGGCGAGATCGTCCCGAAGTCGATCGCCCAGCAGCGCGCCGACCGCCTCGCGCCGCGCCTGGTGTATGCGCTGTGGGGGGCGCAGCGGCTGTTCACGCCAATCGTGTGGTGGATGATCGGCTTCGTCGGGTGGGTGTCGCGCAAGCTCGGCGTCGAGACGTCGCACAAGCTCGTCACGCGCGCGGATCTCGAGCTGATCATGTCGGGCCCGTCGCAGGGGCCGAGCGAGATCAGCGAGGGCGAGCGCAAGATGATCTCGCGCATCTTCGACTTCGGCGACCGCACCGCCTACGACGTGATGGTGCCGCTGTCGTCGGTGGCGGCGCTCGACGAGGCGGCGCCGCTCGAGACCGCGGCGCGCGAGGTGGAGGACAAGGGCTTCACGCGCTTCCCGGTGTACCGCGAGCGCGTCGACCGGATCGTGGGCGTGCTCCACGCCTTCGAGGCGCTCAAGGCGGGGCGCGCCGACGTCACCGTGGGCGCGATCATGCAGCCGGCGCTCTACGTGCCCGAGAACGAGCCGCTGATCGACGTGCTCGTCGAGCTGCAGCGCTCGCGCAAGGGCATGGCGCTCGTGGTGGACGAGTACGGCGGCGCCGTCGGGCTGGTGACGATCGAGGACATCCTCGAGGAGATCGTCGGCGAGATCGAGGACGAGTACGACGTCGAGGCGCCGGCGATCCGGCGCGAGGGCGAGGGGGTGTGGCGGGTGCGCGCGCGGACGCCGATCGCCGAGCTGAACGAGCAGCTCAAGCTCGACCTGCCCGAGGGCGAGGACTACGAGACGGTGGCGGGGCTGGTGCTCGATCGCCTGAAGCGGATCCCGCGCTCGGGCGAGGGGGTGCGGGTGGGCTCGGTGCAGCTACGGGTGACGGAGGCCACCGCGCGGGGGATCGACGAGCTGCAGGTGCGCCTGGTGAAGCGGCGCTGACCAGCGACCTCCGACGAGCGCGGCTCCGTCGCGCTACTTGCCGATGTTGCGGAGGACGTTGAGCTGGTCGTTGTTGAAGCTCGCCGTCACCAGGTCGGTGCGGCCGTCGCCGTCGAGGTCCACCGCCAGGGCGAAGCGCGGCTTGGGGCCGGCGGCGTAGGTGACCGTCGGGCGGAAGGTGCCGTCCTCGCGACCGAGGATGATCGACACCGAGTCGTCGGTGATGCTCGACACCGCGATGTCGAGGTTGCCGTCGCCGTCGAAGTCGCCGGTGGCGATCGCCGCCGCGGAGGCGCGCGCCGGGTAGGCGACGAACGGCTGGAAGCTGCCGTCGCCCTTGCCGAGCAGCACCGCCGCCGCGCCCTTGTCGAAGTCGGCGGTGGCGAGGTCGATCGCGCGGTCGTGGTTGAAGTCGCCGGCGGCGATCGAGTAGGGGCCTTCCCCCATCAGCGGGAGCATCACGGCGGGGTTGAAGAGCCCCTTGCCGCCCGAGAGGAGCAGGCTCACGGTGTTGCCGGTGTAGTCGGCGGAGGCGACGTCGGGCTTGCCGTCGCCGTTGAGGTCGGCGACGACGATGGAGCGCGGCGAGTTGTTGGTGAAGAAGTTCGCCGACGGCTTGAACGTGCCGTTGCCGAGGCCGGTGAGCACGGTGATGTCGTTGTCCATCGCGTTGGCGACGAGCAGGTCGGGCACCCCGTCGCCGTTCAGCTCGGCCACCTCCACTCCGAGCGGGAGGTTGCCGACGGCGTAGTGCACCGGCATGGCGAAGCTGCCGTCGCCCTTGCCGAGCAGCACGGTGACGTCGTTGCCGGCCTGGTTCGCCGAGACCACGTCGAGCCGGTGGTCGGCGTCGAAGTCACCGACGTCGACTGCGAAGGGCCCCTTGCCGGCGGGGAAGCTCTTGAAGGCGGCGAGGGTGCCGTCGCCGTTGCCGTGGAAGAAGGAGACGGAGTCCGCGCCGAGGTTCGTGGCGACGACGTCGGGGTGGTGATCGCCGTCGAAGTCGCCCGCGACGAGCCAGCGCGGACTCGTGTCGGTGGGGTAGGCGACGGGAGCGCCGAACAGCCCGCCGCAGGTCCCTCCGCCGCACGTGCCGCTCGCGCAATCGACGCCGTTGTGGCAGGCGAGCCCGTCGGTGCAGCGCGGGCAGAGCGCGCCGCCGCAGTCGACGTCCGTCTCCTGGCCGTCCTTCATTCCGTTCTTGCACGAGGGCGGGAAGAGCAGGTCCGGGCCGAGCGTGAGATCGCCCGCCGAGGTGAGGTCGGGCCGGGCGAGGTCGGGCGTCGCCTGGTCGACGGCCGCCAGGTCGGGCGGCGCCGTTCCGTCGAGGGCCACGGCGAGATCGGGTTCGGCCGCGTCGGGCGGGCCACTGAACGGCGGCAGCATGCTCTGCTGGTCCGGGCCGCACACGCCCATGCTCTTGCAAGTTTCCCCCATCTTGCACTGCTTGCCGACGCAGGCGTCCCACAGGTCCATCTGCAGCTCGAGCGAGCGCTCCGGGATGAACGACACCGTCGCGGTCTGCTCGACGATGGGGGCGCCCGTGCACTCGGTGGAGTAGCCGTTTGCCTCGACGCGGAAGGGGGTGGTGTCGTCGCCGATGTCCTGGAGCGTGAAGGTGAGCGGGAGCTGCACGCAGTCCTTCTCGTTCCCGAGGCACGCGCAGACGCTTTGCGCCAGCATGCCGCCGTCGCCGGCGCGCGCGACGATCTGGACCCCGCGGAGCTGGTCGGCCGGGACGTCCGACGACAGCTCGACGATGATCTGGGTGGCGGGCCGGCGGCTGCAGCCGGCCCCGAGCGCGCCGCCGACGAGGAGGAGCAGGAGCGGTCGGCGCGTCATGGTTGGATCCTCTGCACGCCGGGAGAGAGCGTGCCGACGAAGGGGTCCTCCTCGCCGGGGGAGCGCCCGAGGAGGACCCCGAGGAGCACCGCGCCGCCGACGACCACCGCGCCTCCGACGGCCGCGCCGATCCACCAGCGCGTCGGCCTGGGCTTCTCCTCGCGCGGGGGCGTCGCGGCGACGAGGACGGGAACCGCGTGCGGCGCGCCACCGTCGGCGACGCTCGACGCGATCGCCGGCGCGGCGCGATCGGGCGGCGGCGCGCCCGCGTCGACCGGCGCCGTGCGCGCATCGGGCGGTGAGGCGGCATCCTGCGCGGCGAGCCCCGGATCGTCGACGGGCGGGCTCGACAGGCGCGGCGCGGGCGTGGGATCGGCGGGCCGCTCGGGCGGCGGCGGGCCCGGCTCGCGCGACAGCGACGCGATGAAAGAGCGCGCCTCGTCGCTCGCCGCTCCCGACGGCACGGCGGCGACGTAGCGCCGGTAGTTGTCGAGCGCCTCCCCGCGGTGGCCAAGCTGGCGATGCGCCTGCGCGAGGTTGTAGAAGAACCCCGGGAGCGGGGCGAGCCGGTAGGCAGCCTCGTAGTCGGCGATGGCGCGCTCGAAGTCGCCCGCCGCGTAGTGGGACGCGCCCGCCTGCACGAGCGCCTTCACTTGCTTCCGCGTCGCGGCGTCGGGCGCCTTGTCGGCCGCCGCGCCGCCGCCGGCGAGGAGCGCGGCCAGGACGACCGCTCGCGCCGCGCTCCGCACTCCCGATCCTTTGAACACCATCCGGTCCCCTCCAGTTCGCCGCTGCGCCGGACGCCGCTCAGGGCAGGGCCGGTCCGAGTGGGTTGATCACTCCATCGTGAACGTTCAGCTCCGCCGGCGACGCGCCCGCGCGAGGGGCCGCGGCGCGCGTGAGCACCGCCTTGGCCTGCCCGTCGCGGCTCGCGTCGAGCGACAGCCGCGCCTCCCGGTAGCCCGCGCGCTTGAGGACGAACGCCACCTCGCCCCGACCGGCCGGGAGGCGGCTGTTCCAGGGCGTGCGCCCGACGCGCGTGCCGTCGGTGGCGCGGTAGATGTCGGCGCCCGGCGGGACGGAGTCGATGCGCAGCTCGACCATCGGCCGCGCCGACGTGGGGGCCGCGGCCGTCGCGGCGGCGGGCGGGGCGGCTCGCGTCGCGGCG
>JAJXSP010000292.1 GCA_021784515.1 Myxococcales bacterium
GAGGAGAAGGCCATCGAGGCGTACGACATGGCGCTCTCCTACGACCCGGGCAACGCGGCGGCGCTCGGCGGGCTGAGCGAGATCCTCGAGCGGCGCGGCGACTGGGAGCAGCTCCTCCAGATCTTCGAGGCGCGCACCGACTCGGGCGGTGCCGTCGAGCGCGCCGAGGCGCTGCGGTCGCTGGCGCGGATCGCCGACGATCACCTCCACGATCCGGCGCGCGCCGAGGGCTACCTGCGCGAGGCCGTCGAGCTGGCGCCGTGCAAGGAGGACCTCGAGCGGCTGATCGCGCTGTGCGGCGACGACCCCGCGCGCGCCTCCGACCGCCGCGCCTTCACCTCGAGCCTGCTGGCGATCTCCGGGCCGTGGGTGCCGCGGATGATCGAGCTCGGGCGGATGCTGGTCGCGCAGGGCGAGCGGCGGTGGGCGTGGTGCCTGCTGTCGCCGCTGATGTCGGCGAGCCTGCCCGACCCGTCGCTGAAGGCGCTGGTGCTCGAGCTGCGCAAGGAGTTCGAGAAGAGCGACAACAGCATCGTGCTGACGCCGGAGACGCGCGACATCGTGCGCCACCGCGACGTCGATCCGACGCTGCTCGACGTGCTCGGCGAGCTGGGGCGGAACGTCGTGCTCGGACGCAGCAGCACCGAGCAGGCCGGCGCGGGCGGCGTAGGCCGGCTCGACGAGCGCACCGCGGTGGGCAAGACCTTCATCGCGATCGCCCACCGCCTCGGGATCGAGGGCGCGCTCCTCTCGCGCGCGCAGGAGCTGCCCGAGCCCTACGCGATCCTCGACGGGCCGACGCCACACGTGGTGGTGCGCGCCGAGCTGCTCCAGCTGCTCTCGGTGGCCGAGACGAGCTTCCTCTTCGCGAGCCTGCTCGAGCTGTCGCGACCGGGTGCGCGCACGGTGATGTCGCTCGCCCCCGCCGAGCGGCCGCTCGTCGTGCGCGCGCTGTTCCACGCCGTCGGCCTCGTCGGCGGCGCGCCCGAGATCGAGGCGCTGGCGACGCGCATCCGCGAGGCCGAGCAGCCGGCGCGCCTCGGGGCGTGGGCGGAGGCGCTGCGCGAGCTGGCGGCGCAGGGACCGGAGCTGGGCGAGCGGTTCGCGCACGGGCTCGTCGAAACGGCGCGGCGCGTGGGGCTGGTGGCCGCGGCCGACCTGCGCTTCGTGGCGCGCCTCCTCACGCGCATCGACGACTCCCTGCCCAAGCTCACCCAGACGGTGGTGAAGCTCGCCGAGCTGGACGACTTCCTCGGCGCCGCGCCGCCCGTGCGCGCGCTCCTCGGGTTCGCGGCCAGCGACACCTTCGGCCGCGCGCTCTCCGGCGGCTGATCCCCCTCACCTCACTGCCCGACGGACGAGGTCAGTCCGTCGGGCCGTACACGCGCTCGGCGCTCACCGCCGAGTCCACGCGCGGCGGCTTGATGTTCTTCAGCAGCCCCTCGAGGCAGACACGGATCTCCTCCGGCCCCGTCGAGATCGCCGTCGAGACGAAGTGGTCGCTGCCGGGGAAGGCGGTGACGCGCAGCTTCATCGTCCCGGCGTAGCCGGGCACGCGCGCGAAGCACTTGCGGGCGAACGGCTCGGCGGTGGCGAGCATCTTCGCCATCGTGTCGCGGGCGTGCATGCCGCTCGCCTCGAGCGGCGCGGGGGGCGGCGGCGACTCGATCGGGGCAGGCGTCGCCGGGGCCGGGCGTCGCGCCGATTCGCCGCGCGAGGATCCGCCGGTCGCCTCTCCGCCCGACGGCGCCGATCGCCTGGGCGGCGGCTGCGTCTCCTGCTCCTCGTGGCAGTCCTCCACGGCGTCGCGCAGCGGGCGCCCCTCGATCGCCGAGAGCCTCCGGCCGAGGGTGAGCGCGTCGGCGCAGCGGTGCTCCACCACGGCGTCGTCGACCAGCTGGCCGAGGCGGCGCACCACCTCGGCGCGCTCGCGCTTCACGTCCTCGGCGTAGGGGCTCGCCGCGGCGACGCGCAAGAGCTCGGCCACCGCGCCGTCGAAGTCGCCCCGCACGCGGAGCGCCTGGGCCTTCTGCAGGTGCTGGCCCGACTCGCGCCACGCTCCCAGCTGGGCGCCGATCGTGCCGAGATCGCCCGTCGCGCCGTCGCGGGCCATCAGTCCGTCCAGCTCGTGCTGCGCGTCATCCCACCGTCGCTCGGCGAGCGCCTGGTCGAGCCGCAGGCGGGCCGCGCGCTGCTCGGCGCGTCGCTCGTTGAGCTGCATCGTCGCGAGGATCGCGCCCACGGCGACCAGCACGCCGATCCCGATCGCCGCCCACTGCCAGCGCGCGCCCGTCGAGCGTCCATCGCGAGCGGCGGCGCGCGGGAGGGGCGACGGGCCGCTCGAGTCCGATCTCCGTCGGGGATCGACGGTGGCCTTCGGCGCGGCGGCGCGCCACTCGTTCGGCTCGATCGCCTCCGCCGGCCCCGCTTCGGGGAGCGCGAGCAGCGCGGTGGGAACGTCGATCGCCTCGGCCTGGCCGCGCGGTTCGACGGGCGGGCGCGGGCCGGTCCTCTGCGTCGCCACGTCCACGAACCCGCGCCGTCCCGTCGCCTGCCGGAGCGGCGTCGGCCCGGGCGTCTCCTCGTCGACGGGCGGCGCCGCGCCGCCCAGGTGGGGGATGAGCCGCGTCGCACCGGGGGTGGGCTCGTCGGCGATCGACGGCGGCGCCAGCGAGGGGAGGCGCTTGGGCCTGTGCGTCGGCTCGTCGGGCGGCGCGGTGATCGGCTTGAGGAGCTGCGTGGGCGGGTCACCGGAGATCGGGGGATCGGACTTCCGCTGCGGCTCCGCCCGTCGCTGCGTCGAGACCGGGCCCGAGGGATCGCGCCGCCCATCGCGGCTCGCCGGCCCGGCGGCGAGGCGCCCCGACGACGGCGCGGGCGAGGGGATCGCCGACACGCGCTGGGTCGGCGGCTGCGACCGCGGCCCACCCTGCGGCGAGAGCAACCGCGTCGGCTCCGACGGCAGCGGCGCGTGATGCGTGTCGTCCGCCGCCGCGTGCGCCGCCGTCTCGAACGCCTGGTAGAACGCCTGCGTGGACTGGTAGCGCGCCGCCGGCTGCTTGGCGCAGGCGCGGGCCAGCACGGCGTCGATCGCCGGCGGCACCGGCGCGCGCCGCGAGACCTCGGGCAGCGGCTCGTTCACGATCTTGTAGAAGACCGCCACCGGGTTGTCCGCCGAGAAGGCCGGCTCGCCGGTGAGCACCTCGAAGGTGATCGCACCCACCGCCCACACGTCGGAGAGCGCGTCGGCGTCGGTGCTGTTCCCCATCGCCTGCTCGGGCGACATGTAGTAGGGCGTGCCCAGCATCGCCATCGGCCGCGTGAGCTGGGTCTTCGTGTCGCGGATCTTCGAGACGCCGAAGTCGAGGATCTTGAGAATGCCCTCGGGCCCCTCGCAGAGGAACAGGTTCTCGGGCTTCAGGTCGCGGTGCACCACGCCGCGCGCGTGCGCCGCGCCGAGCCCGTCGGAGAGCTGGCGCACGATGGGCAGCACCGCGTCGAGCGCGAGCCGCCCCTCGCGCACCAGCCGCGTGCGGAGCGTCTCGCCGCGCAGGAGGTCCATCACCATGAACGGCGTGCCGTCGGCGTCGTAGTTGAAGTCCGACACGCGCACGATGTTCGGGTGGCCGAGCTGCGACGAGATCTGCGCCTCGCGCTGGAAGCGCTTCATCGCCTCGACGTTGCCGGTGAACTGCCGCACCAGCGCCTTGACGGCGACGGAGGTGCCGAGGTGAACGTGGGTGGCGAGGTAGACCGTGCCCATCCCGCCGGTGCCGATCACCGACTCGATGCGATACGTCCCGTTGAGCACCGTGCCCAGCTTGGGGTCGTCGACGGGATTCATGTCGGAAGGGGCGGCATGGCGGGAGCGCGGGATTGTAGCATCGGCGGTCGGGCCCGTCGCGAGCGGCCGCGCGAGCGTTGACAGCGCGCCACGGAAGTGCCATTCACCACGCGTGACGCGAAGCCCGCGCCGCAGGCGCGGTGAGCGAAGCGAACGACGGCTGAGCTAATTTCGAAGCGGAGCGAGATGAGCGACCAAGGCCTCCCAGTGACCGTCCCTGTCGCGCGCGCCGACGGACGGGTGGAGCATGTGCGCGTCGGAACCGCCTACCGCACCGGCGACGGCTTCACGCTGCGCCTCGGCGATCTCGCCATCGGCGTCGCGCCGTCGCAGTCCGAGTACGCCTCGTCGGCGCCACGGGCCAGCACGCCGATCGCCGCCGCGCCCGGCGGCGGGGCGATCCTCCCGAACTACGGCCGCAGCAAGGGCCAGCCCATCGCCGGCGCGACGATGCAGGACCTCGAGTACTACGCCAACGGCTGCCGCCGCACCCTCGCCGACGCGGCCAAGTCGCGCTGGCACGACAAGGAGCGCGTGCTGCTGGCGGCGATCGAGGCGGAGATCGCGCGCCAGAAGGGCGGCGTCCCCGAGATGCCCCCCGCCGACGACGCGCCGCCCCCCTCCGACGACGACGTGCCGTTCTAGCCATGAGCACGGTCGATCCCCTGCGCTGGGACCTCTCGGATCTCTACTCCTCGACGGACGACCCCGCGCTCGCGGCCGACGTCGCGCAGGCGCGCGAGCGGGCCGAGGCGCTCGCCGCCGCCCACCGCGGGCGGGTCGCCGGGCTGGACGCACCGTCGCTGCGCGCGCTCCTCGCCGACTACGAGGCGCTGCTCGATCGCGCGTACCGCCCGATGTCCTACGCCTCGCTGCGCTTCGCCGCCGACGCCGGCGACGCGGCGGTGCAGGCGCTGCTCGACCGCACGCGCGAGGCGATGGCGCACCTCTCGACGCTCCTGCGCTTCCTCGACGTGGAGCTGAAGACCGCGCCCACCGAGGTGTTCGAGCGCTGGCTCGCGGCGCCGGAGCTTGAGCCCTACCGGCACTACCTCGCCGCCTCCCGCCGCTACGCGCCGCACACCCTCTCCGAGCCCGAGGAGAACCTCGCCACGATGAAGGGGCTCACCGGCGTCGCGGCCTGGACCCAGCTCTTCGACGAGACGCTCGCCGCGATCCGCGTCCCGCTCACGGTGGAGGGGCAGGAGCTGGAGCTGACCGTCGACGAGGCGCGCGCGCTGCGCTCGCACCCCGATCGCGACGTGCGCGCCCGCGCCACCCGCGCCGTCCTCGCGGCGCACGCCGAGCGCGCCCACGTGCTCAACTTCGTCTTCAACACGATCTTCCAGGACCACCGCATCGAGCTCGGCCTGCGGCGCTACGCCTCGCCGATGGAGCCGACGCTCCTCGACGACGAGCTTCCCGCATCGATCGCCGACGCGCTCATGGACACCACCGAGCGCAACTACGGCCTCGCGCAGGAGTACTACCGGCTCAAGGCGCGCGCCCTCGGCCTGGGCGACTTCTCGACGCACGACGTGCTCGCGCCGCTGCCCGGCGGCGACAAGAAGATCCCGTTTGCCGAGGGGCGGCGGCTGGTGCTGGAGGCGTTCCGCGACTTCTCGCCGCGCTTCGCCGAGATCGCCGAGCGCCACTTCGACCGCCGCTGGATCGACGCGCTGCCGCGCCCCGGCAAGCGCGGCGGCGCCTTCTGCGCGGCGTGGTCGCCGTCGCTGCACCCCTTCGTCCTGACCAACTACAACGACCGCATCGACGACGTCTCGACGGTGGCGCACGAGCTGGGCCACGCGGTGCACTTCTCGCTCGCCGGCGAGAAGCAGTCGCTGCTCAACTACGGGCCCACCACGCCGATGGCCGAGACCGCCTCGGTGTTCGGCGAGATCGTGCTCGCGCGGCGGCTGCTCTTGGAGGAGCGCGATCCGGCGGTGCGGCGCTCGCTGCTGGCGAACCGGATCGAGGACGTCATCGCGACGGTGTTCCGCCAGGTGATGTACACGCGCTGGGAGCTTTCGGCGCACGCGCGCCGCGCCGAGGGCGTGGTACCGGCCGACGAGTACGGCGCCATGTGGCGCGCCCAGCTCGACCGCCTCTACGGCGACGCGGTGCGCCCCGGCGAGCTCGATCGCTGGGGCTACATCGGCATCCCGCACTTCATCCACTCGCGCTTCTACTGCTACTCGTACGCCTACGGTCAGCTCCTCGTGCTCGCGCTCTACCGGCGCTACCTCGACGAGGGCGACCGCTTCGTGCCGCGCTACCTCGAGCTGCTCGGCGGCGGCGGATCGGGCACGCCGGAGGAGCTGCTCGCGCGCGTGGGGATCGACCTCCGGGAGCCGGGATTCTGGCAGCGCGGCTTCGACGCGCTCCGCGACCTGATCGAGGAGTTCCGCGCGGTCGTCTAGGAGCCTGTTGGGGTGACGCTCCGTCGCGAGGGGTTCGAGCCGCCGGCCAGGCGAGGAGCGACGACGACGGACTACTTTCAGTAATCCGAGGAGGAGCGACGAAGCGTGGCCGAGCGGATGGAGCACCGCAGTAGGTGCGTTACTCCAACAGGCTCCTAGCGTTGCTGCGAAGCAGCAGGAACCTGTTGCATCGCAGCGTTACCCGACGGCGGCCAGCTCCCCCGGCTGCCCCCCGACCGCCGCGGTGTGGATCGCGCGCAGCGTCGCCAGCGACGAGCGCGCCCGCCCGGCGGCGATGGCGCGCACCGCCCTCACCAGCGCCGCGTTGACCGGCGTCGGCACGCCGAGCCGCTCGCCGCGCCGGACCACCTCACCGTTGAGGAAGTCGATCTCCGGCGGGCGGCCGCGCTCGAGGGCGTAGAGCATCGACGAGCGCTGCCGGCGGTACTTCATCCCCACCGCGAGGAGCAGCGAGTGCTTGTAGGCCAGCGACGGCGAGCCGAGGCGCTGCAGCCGCTCGGCGCGGCTGATGGCGATCTTCTCGATGGCGAAGGTCCCGGCGACGGGCGCGACCCGGACGCTCTCGGCGCCCGCCACGTCGGCGACCTCGGCGAAGACCTCGAGGGCGAGCCGGCGCACGAAGCGGTGGCGCAAGAGCGTGCCGAGCGCGTCGCCGCCGCAGGCGCCGATGGTGCTGGTGGCGCAGTTGATCGCCAGCTTCGACCAGCGCACCGCGGGCAGGTCGTCGACCACGCGCGACTCCGAGGCGGCGCCCATGAGCACGGCGAGACTTCCGATGGAAATACGATCTCCCGCTGCCGGATCGGGCGCCTCCGGCGAGAGCCGGCCGAGCTGGAGCGTGCCCCGCGAGGTGCGCTGGTAAAACCCGGGCTCGACGGCGGTGGCGCCCCAGCCCACCACGCAGCCGACCACGCGGCGGGCGCCGACGATCGCCGCGGCGCGCTCCTCGGGCAGCCCGTTTTCGCAGCACACCACGACGCCGCCCTCGGCGAGGCGGGGCACGGCGGAGCGCAGCGCCCCTTCGAGCGCCGGGTTCTGCGTGGCCATCACCAGCACGTCGAAGGGCGCACCGGCGTCGGCGTCGGCGGCCGAGACGCGCGGCGGGTTCGCCGGCTGCACGGTCCAGGTCGCGCCGTCCAGCTCGCGCACGCGCAGGCCGTGGCGGGCGAGTGCGGTGACCACCGCGGCGCTGCCGGTGACGGGGGTGACGTCGAGGCCGGCGCGGGTGAGGCAGGCGGCGATGGTGCCGCCGATGCCGCCGCAACCGATGACAGCGATTCGCATGCGGCCAACCCTTGGCCCAGGGCCGAGGCGCCGTCAAGTTGGCGGATGGTCCAACCACCGTGCTGCAATGCAGCATCTTGCGCTCGACGGAAAATGTTGCGACGCAGCGGACGGTGTTCTAGCGGCGCCGCGCCTTCAGCCCCGTCAGCGCGCGCTCCCACAGGTAGTAGCCGACGGCCTCGCGCTCGGCGCCGACGCCGACCAGGCGGACCGCCGCGAGGTGGAGCAGCGACGGCAGGACCGTCGCCCGATGCGCCGGATCGAGGCGGCGGCGCAGGCGGCCGAGGCGGCGGACGTGGTCGGAAAGCGGCGCCGAGGCGGCGTCGTGGAGGCGGCGGTCCTCGTCGGCGGCGAGTGCGTCGCCAAGCGGCGCCTGCCGCGCGCGGTAGAAGCGCGCCAGGGGATCGGGGCTGGCCGGATCGGGGCGGAGGACCGTCGCCACGCCGGCCCGCGATCGC